>JAOZVH010000043.1 GCA_029938235.1 Bacteroidales bacterium | reverse complement strand
TTTTACTTCTAAATTTTCCTGAGATAAAACTTTAAATTCATCTTGACGATATAATAAAGCAACATCTATACCTCTCATATCTGGACTGTCTTTGTGAACTATTCCATAGTTACCATCTTTTAACTTTGCTTGAGAAATCAAATCTTCAAGAACTTTCAAATTTTCCACTTCACATAGACCAATAATTTCTGGAAGCTCTTTGGAATTAATTTCATTAAGAACTTTTGAAATTCTTTTCAATTTTTTATTATATCTTTTTTCGTCCCATTCTCTTTTTCCATCAGGTGTAAATTCATCATCTAACTTTTCTGGGTCATTTTCTGTGTCAAATAAATTTTCTACATTATAAAAAGCAAATGTAAAATTATTTTTCCTAATATATTTACCTTCTTTCTTCTGAGAAAATATAAAAAAAGAAAAAAAACATAACAAATTTAATAAAAAAATTTTTTTCATAATCAAAATTAAAATTTAAAATAATATTGCATATTACAAATTTATAAATAAAAAATAATTTCAATAAAAAATTTTTTTAAAATTTTAATTTAAAATTACTATTTTTCACAAATTCGTATAATTTAAAATTTAATAAACCGACAGTAATTCCCAGCAAAATTCCAAAAATAATATCAAAAAAATAATGTACACCGAGATAAATTCTGCTATAAGAAACAATTAAAGCCCAAAATAATATTCCGTAAGAAATTAATTTTTTATGGAAAAATAAACTTATAAATGTCGCAAATGCAAAAACGTTACTTGCATGAGAAGACACAAAACTAAATTTTCCGCCACATTTATTATTAACTGTATGGAGGAGATCTTTTATTGAAATTTCATGGCAAGGTCTTAATCTTTCAAAAAAATTTTTAAAAAAAACAGAACTTTGGTCAGCAATCAATATTGTTAATATTAAAAAAAAAATTATTAATAAAGCTTGTTTTTTTTTTTGTTTTATAATAAAAAAAATTATTAAAATATATAATGGAATCCAAGTTTTCTTCTCGGAAATATACCACATTACAATATCAAAAAAACTCGAATGAAAAGAGTTTAAGAATAAAAAAAAATTGCTATCAAAACTTTTTAAAAATTCTATCATAAAAAATCTTTTTAAAAATTCTCATAATTATGAGAATTTTAATAAAAAATTATGCATCTATATTTGCATATTTTGCATGCTCTTCGATAAATTTTCTTCTGGGAGGAACTTCACCACCCATTAACATAGAGAAAATTCTATCTGCTTCTGCGGCGTTTTCTATGGTAACTTGCTTCAAAGTTCTGTTTTCTGGATCCATAGTTGTTAGCCATAATTGTTCGGCGTTCATTTCTCCAAGACCTTTGTAACGTTGTATATTTACAGAACTTTCTTTACCTTTTGCCAGCTCTTCCACTGCAATTTTACGCTCTTCTTCTGTCCAGCAATAAATACCTTTTTTTCCTTTTTTTATCAAATAAAGAGGTGGTGTTGCAATATATAAATAACCTTCTGAAATAATTTCTTTCATATAACGAAAAAAGAAAGTCATAATTAATGTAGAAATATGACTTCCATCTACATCAGCATCTGTCATAATTACAACTTTATGGTAACGTAATTTTGTGATATTCAATGCTTTACTGTCTTCTTCAGTTCCTATACTTACTCCAAGTGCAGTAAATATATTTTTAATTTCTTCGTTTTCGAAAATTTTATGTTGCATAGCTTTTTCAACATTAAGAATTTTTCCACGAAGAGGCATAATTGCTTGATTTCTTCTATCTCTTCCTTGCTTCGCTGTACCTCCGGCAGAATCTCCCTCTACAAAAAATATTTCTGATAAAGCAGGATCTTTCTCCGAGCAGTCTGCCAATTTACCGGGTAAACCAGCCCCACCAAGCACATTTTTTCTCTGTACAAGTTCACGTGCTTTACGTGCTGCATGTCTTGCTGTTGCTGCAAGTACAACTTTTTGAATAATAATTTTCGCTTGTTTAGGATTTTCCTCCAAATAACTTTTTAAAAGATGGCTAACTGCCTGATCAACAGATAAACTTACTTCGGAATTTCCAAGTTTTGTTTTTGTTTGACCTTCAAATTGAGGCTCTTGTAATTTACAAGAAACTATCGCTGTTAATCCTTCTCTAAAATCATCGCCATTAACGTCAAATTTTAATTTTGATAAAATTCCAGAACTGTCAGCATAACGTTTTAAAGTTCTGGTAAGTCCACGACGAAAACCTAATAAATGAGTTCCACCCTCATGCGTATTAATATTATTAACGTAAGAATGTATATTTTCACTAAAAGAAGTGTTATAATTCAAAGCAATTTCAACAGGAATACCATTTTTTTCTGTGTTTACACAAATTGGATTTTTCAATAAATTTTCTCTGTTTGCGTCAAGAAAATTTACAAATTCTTTTAAACCCTCTTCAGAAAAAAATTCTTTAGATTTAAATTCGTCCTCTTTATTTTTATCTCTTTTATCTGTTAATTTTAATTTTATTCCTTTATTTAAAAAGGCTAACTCTCGCAAACGTGTTTCTAAAATATCAAATTTATATTCTGTATTTTGAAAAATTCCTCCATCTGGTTTAAAAGTAATTTTCGTTCCATTTTTTTCCGTAACTCCTATTTCTTTGACATCTTTCAATGGAAAACCAAAATTATACTCTTGTAAATAAATTTTATTATTTTTATAAATCTCAGCAATTAAAAATTCTGAAAGACCATTAACCACAGAAACTCCTACTCCGTGCAAACCTCCGGAAACTTTATAAGAATCTTTATCAAATTTTCCTCCGGCATGAAGAACCGTCATAACAACTTCCAGAGCTGATTTTTTTTCTTTTTCATGAAAACCAACAGGTATTCCTCTACCGTCATCAATTACAGTTATAGAATTATCTTTATTAATAAAAACTTCTATATTTTTACAATATCCAGCCATAGCCTCGTCAATGGAATTATCAACTACCTCATAAACAAGATGATGAAGCCCTTTAATTCCAATATCCCCTATGTACATTGCAGGTCTTTTTCTAACTGCTTCAAGACCTTCTAAAACTTGTATGCTGTCAGCAGAATAATCACTTTTTTTTATATTTGTTTTTTTATTTTTTAATTCAGACATTTTTGTTTTTTTATTTTTATTAAAAAAAGCAAATATAAAAAAAATTATAAATTTTTAATTAAAAAAATTTAAAATTTTTAATTAAAAAAAATGAAATCTTACAAAAACAGAATTTTATTAAAAATAAAAAAAATGACGTTTAATTTTAAATTAAAAAAAAAATTTTTTCCAAAAAAACCAAAATTTTACGAATTTTAAATTGAAATTTTTTTCCAAAAAATGCCAAAATTTTAACATTTTTTATTTTTAAATTAAAAAAAATTTTTTTCAAAAAAACGTCAAAATTTTAAGATTTTTTATTTTGAAATAAAAAAATTTTTTTTAAAAATCATCCAAAATTTTAATAATTATTAATTTCAAATTAAAAAAATTTTTTTCAAAAAAATGCCAAAATTTTAAGATTTTATTAAAAAAATTTTTTTTCAAAAATCGTCCAAAATTTCAATATTTTTTTTGAAAAAATGCCAAAATTTTACGAATTTTAAATTAATAAAAAAAAATTTTTTTTCAAAAAACGCCAAAATTTCAAGATTTTTTATTTTGAAATTAAAAAAAATTTTTTCAAAAAAATGCCAAAATTTTATGAATTTTAAATTAAAATTTTTTTTCAAAAAAAAGAGTTTTTAATTTAAACTCTGGAACTATTTCTTTCATCTTTTTTACAATTTCTGTAATATTATGTGTTTTTTGAATTTCTAATAATTCTTTAATTTCAGATTCTATTTTTTCAAATTTTATATTTCTTACTTTTGCTATCATAATTTGCGAATGTGGAGTTTTCAAATTATTTTCTTCTTTATTTAAAAGTTCTTCGTATAATTTCTCGCCCGGACGCAGTCCGGTAAATTTTATTTTTATATCTTTCTCAATTTCTAATCCGGAAAGTTTTATCATTTTTTTTGCTAAATCGAGAATTTTTATAGATTTTCCCATGTCAAAAATAAAAATTTCACCACCTTTTCCCAGTGCATTTGCCTGCAAAACAAGCTGACAAGCCTCCGGAATAGTCATAAAATAACGAGTTATTTCTGGATGTGTGACAGTAATTGCCTTTCGTTCTGCAATTTGTTTTTTGAAACGTGGAATAACAGAACCATTAGAACCTAAAACATTTCCAAATCTTGTGGTTATAAATTGAGTTTTTGAAATGGAATTGAAAGATTGAATATAAATTTCTGCAATTCTTTTGGAAGTTCCCATTATTGAACTTGGATTTACTGCTTTATCTGTAGAAATCATTAAAAATTTTTTCACATTAAATTCCACAGATAAATCTGCAAGATTTTTCGTTCCGTAAACATTAGTATAAATTGCTTCTGAAGGATTAATTTCCATCATTGGAACATGTTTATAAGCAGCAGCGTGAAAAACAATTTCCGGAGAATAAATCTTAAAAATATTTTTTAAACGACGTTTATCTCTAATATCAGCAATTACAAATTTAAAATTTGTAATTTTTAAATTTTCTATTAATTCCAATTCAAGATTATAAGATGGAGTTTCTGCTTGGTCTAATAAAATTACTTTTTTCGGCGAAAATTTTAAAACTTGCAAACAAATTTCACTACCAATGGAACCTGCGGCACCAGTTATAAGAATAATTTTATCATTAATAATACTTTTAATTTTATCTTTTTCTAAATTAATTGCTTCACGCTGAAGTAAATCTTCAATTTTAATTTTTCTAATTTGCTTGAAAGTTAATTTTCCATTTATCCAATTGCTGACATCCGGAACGTTCAAAATATTAACATTAAAATCTAAACATTTTTCTAAAATTATTTTCTTCTCTTCTTTAAAAATATCTTTTTTCGCAAAAATTAGATTTCCTATTTTATTTTTATTTAAAATTTCATCAATTTTTTTGTAATAAAAAATTTTTGTTCCTTCTAACTTTTTATTAATATTCTTTTTTTCTGTTTCTAAAAATGCAATTACTTTATAATTTGTCTCGGTATCTCTGTCGAGAGTTCTTTTTGTGATAATTGCAGATTCATCACTACCAACTATTATAACATTTTTTTTTATCTTTTTTGGAAAAAAAAACTCAAAATATAAAATTTTCACAAAAATTCTTAGAAAAATTAACATAAAAACAAGTATAAAAAAATCTATTCCAATTATAGAAGTGGGAATGAAATATTTTTCGTCAAAAAAATGAAATCTTAGAAAATTACTCATTAAAAAAAATAAACTTCCAAAAAAGATTACAAAAAAAATTCTTTTTGCATCTTCTGTACTTGTGTAGCGAATAATTCCATTATAAGTTGTTCCGATAAAAAAGCTCAATCCTCTGACGAAAATTATGTAAGGCAAAGCAATAAAAAGAATTTGAATTTCATTTTCAGGAACAGAAAAGTTAAAACGAAGTAAATAAGACGATAAAATAGAAATTAAAACAATAAATATGTCTATCAAAAAAATTAACCAAGACGGAGTATTTTTATTTTTTTGTAAAAAAAAATTTATAATTTTCATAGTTTAATAAAAAATTTTTTCAAAAAAACGCCAAAATTTTAACATTTTTTTATTTCAAATGAAAAATTTTTTTTCAAAAAAAACAATTTTTTTAATGATTTTATTTTGGAAAAAATTTTTTTCAAAAAAACGCCAATTTTTTAATGATTTTATTTTGAATGGATTTTTTCCAAAAAACGCCAATTTTTTAATAATTTTTATAAAAATTATTTTTTAGTTTAAATAATTTTCCTCTAAATCGTCTATTTTTGGATAATCATTATAATGCCATTTTCCTTTTACTGTTCCGTTTCTGAGTAAAATTAAACCAGGACTTGAACGAATAATAGTTTTTAACATAGTTTCATCTGCAGCAAGAAAATCAAAAATTAAATCATCGGAAGCTTTTACACGCTTAATTTTTTCATCTGTAGATGAAGTTAAACCATAAAATTTATACTTTTGTTCTTTGCAATATAAAGCCAATTTATTAATAATTTTCATAGCTTTTCTGTTTGTTTCATCTAAATCGTAGGCAACAAGAAGAAAAACAATATCTGATTCTAAAATTTCCTGAGTCATATCATCACCTAATTCATTACTCAACTGAAAGTCGTGAATTGGTGGCTCATAACCTTTTATTATCAAAATAGATTCATCAGAAGTTTCTGTAATTACCCATGTTGTATCTTCCCAAATTTTTGTGTCTAAATATTCTTTACTGTTAATTTCTTTTTTTTCTTTTGTTTTTGTGTTCTCCATTTTATAAATATTTGCGTATTCATTTCCTTGTACACCTTCTGGAACTTCCATTAAATCTGGAAGAAAATTATTTATTTTATAAGGTCTAAAATCGTGTATTGGCAAATGTCTATAGTTATAAATCTCAAAACTTAAAACAAGAAAAACAAAAGCTACAGCAATAATATATTGCAAATATTTTTTTATGGAAATTTGTGCTTTCTTTCTTAAAAAGAATAAAATCACAGCAAAAGCAGAAATCACTATGTTTTTATAAAAAGTTTCCCAGTTTGTCAAAATAATCGCATCACCAAAACAACCACAATCTGTAACTGGATTTTCAAATGCTAAATATAAAGTCAAAGGTGTAAAAATCCCCATAAAAATTAAAGCCATCAAAGAGCTTATCTCAGTAATAATTCCAATTATTAGAAATAAACCTACAAGAAACTCAATTGCAGCAAGAATTATTGCCAACGGAAAAGATAAAGAAGTAAAAAAATCCATTCCAAAAGCGGCGAAATAGTCATTAAATTTATAAGATGAACCAAGTGGGTCAACAGCTTTTACGTAGCCGGAAAATAAGAAAACCAAACCAACAATAGTTCTAGAAATAATCGCAAGTATTTTCATTTTTTTTTATTATTAATAATTTTTTCACAAAATTAAATAATTTTACCAATTTGCCACTGATTCATTAAAAATTTTATCAATAATTTTATCTAAAATTTCAGGTACAATTTCGTCTTCTACATCTTCTAAACTTCTGTTACTGTCATATTCTCCTGTTTCAGAAAAAGACTTGTCATAATTATAAGTATCATCTTTTTCGTTTTTATAAGTAACTTTAATTGTAATTTTCAACTTATTTAAAGATGCTATTTCATCTCTTCCTGATGCCATAGGTGTGGTATAATATTCTGTAATCATTCCCTCGAAATTTAAATCTCCATTTTCGTCAATTACTCTTAAATCAGTTTCATTAATAAATTTTTCTTTTAATTTCTCTGTAAAATCTTGACTGAGCGAAGCATTTATTAATTGTGCATTATTTTTAAAATAATCTATTTTAACAGTTTTTACATCCGGAGAAATAGATGCTCCGGAAGTTGAATAAGTTATTGTACAAGAATTAGAAATAATAATTATAAAAATTATAAAAAAAATTTTTAGCATTTTTCACTATTTTTTTATACATTTATCTATATGATTATTCAAACGAGTAATGGAAAATTCAAATTCAAAAGCAGAATTTACTTTGTAATAATTTCCTAAATCATAAGTATAATCATAAGCAAAAATTGCAAAATCTAAACGTGAATTATCGAAATCAAAAATATCCATAATTTCCTTAACCTGAATACTGACAAAACATTTTTGTTTTATAATTTGTTTTGCATTTGCTAATTTTAAATGCTCATAATTATTTATTATTATATTTTTTTTTATATCTTCAAAATCAGATTTATTAATTGGAATTTTACAAGATTTGCTACCTTGATAATTTTTCAAAAATGGATAGTCAGAAATGGGAAGATAATCATCTTCATAATAAGAATGGTCGTTGTGATGATTTTGATTATGATGATCATTAGAACTTTTATTTCTTGACGGATAATAACGTATAATTTCCGTTTGATTTAAATTATCATCATTAAAAACTACCATTGTTTCGACAGTTTGCGATAAAACAATTTCCTTTTTAAATTTAAAAATATAACGATTATTTTTTTTTCTTTTTTTTATAATAAAAAACATTTCATAGCCTTTATGCAGATTTATTTTTTTTGAAATTTTCCCAAAACTTTTATCCTCGAAAATAATTTCTACATCATAATCTTTAGCTTTCAAATTTACAATTTTAACTCTTGTATCTGGATGACGATTTTGTTTTATTCCGTTAATAAAAACATTAAAAAGTTCACCTTTTTTGCTATAAAAAACAATGTTAGAACTTTTTACATTTATTATTTGTAATAAAAAAAATAAGGATAATACAAATATTTTTATCATTTCTATAATTATTAAATTTTATACAAAAATATGTTTTTTTTAATTAAAAAAAAATTTTTTCAAAAAATGCCAATTTTTTTATAATTTTACTATCCAACAATTTTTATGGTATTTTTGTAAATATTTGCAAAAAAAATTCTATTAAAAGACATTAAAATTTTGGACGATTTTTGAAAAAATTTTTTTAATTTTAAATTTCATAAAAATTTGTTTTTTTGAAAAAAATTTTTTTTATTTCAAATTTAAAAAACATTAAAATTTTGAACGAATTTTGAAAAAAATTAAATTTTAAAAAATATTTTAAAAAATTAATTATATAAATTCTTATGGAAAAATCATTAAAAATAATAAGCTTATTATTTTTATTTTTATTTATAAAAGATTCATTATTTGCACAAAGAGAAATTTTTGGAAAAATATTAACTACAGAGAATGAATCTATTCCAAATGTAGTTGTGAAATTAAAAGGAAAAGAAATAAGTACAATTTCCGACAAAAATGGAAATTATAAAATATGGATACCAGAAGATACTATAAAAATTGTAGAATTTTCAAATTTTGACGGAATGATTATTAAGGAAGTTAAATTTATTAGTAAGAATGAAATTAATATTATTCTGACATATCAAGATGATTTAAATTTCTATCTTGATTTATCATTAGAGGAGCTGATGAATATTGAAATATTTACTGTTTCTAAAAATGTAGAAAAAATCAGTGAAGCTCCGGCAATTGTTACCGTCATAACAGAAGAACAAATAAAAAATTATGGTGTTCAAACTTTGACAGAATTAATGTCTTATGTTCCGGGTTTTAGTGTTTCAGATAATTATTTTAAACGCCAAATGATCACTTCAAGAGGTAGCAAAATGACTTTATATAATGATAAAATTTTGATGCTAATCAATGGAATTCCTGCTTATGATGCGGCAGCTTTGGAATATTTTTTAGATGTTATTCCAATACCTTCTATAAAACAAATTGAAATTATTAGAGGTCCTGGCTCCACTCTTTATGGAACAAATGCTTTTTCTGCCGTTATTAATATTCTTACAAAAAATGGCGATGAAGATAATAAATTATTCGCATATATTAGCGGTGGTTCTTTTGGTACACGAGAAACAGGAATTGCTTTTGGCGATAATTACAAAGATTTTTCCTTTCATATTTCTGCTGTTATGAAAAATAATGACGGATATAAAAAGGAAGGTGTTGTAGATGAGAATGGTGAAATCAGTGATATTGTTTATGAGCATGATAATAATAACATTTTATTAAATTTAAAATATAAGAATTTTCAAATTTATATGGGTTATATGTTTCAAAAATGGACTAAATTTGGTTCAATTCCTGCTTTTTTTTTTAACTTAGGAAAAGGTGAACTTGTTTTTAATGATAAATATTTTACAAATTTAATTTTTGATAAAAATATTAATGAAGACATCAATCTGAAAATCAATTATCGTTTTGACTGGGCTGATAAACAAGCTGAATGGGGAAGTTTACCTTTTATTCTTTATCAAAATGTACTTGGTCTAATAGATACAACAACACCCCCAGATTATTATAGAAATAGAGCATATTTGAACCAAATAGAAACTAATTTTTCCTACAATATTAATAAAAAAATAAATTTGATGCTTGGCTTTTCCTATGAAAATAGAACCACTAAAAATTTAGCAGATATTTTTTCTGATTTAGATGGAGATTTTATTTATTCTAATTCTACCAAAGAAACACCATTTTCTGTCAATGATTTTGGTGGTTTTTTCCAAATGAATGGTAAATTAGGAAAAATAGGATATATTGCAGGTTTAAGAGCAAGTTATTTGTATATAGATAAAAAAACATATTTAACTCCACGAATAGGATTAGTTTATAATTTATCTGCTTCAAGCAGTTTCAAAATACTTTATGGAGAATCTTTTCGTGGTGCAGGAGCTCAGGAACAATATTATAAAATACCAAATATAATTTACGGTGCTGAAGTGATTGAAAAACAATTGAAACCTGAGCAAATCAGAAGCTACGAGTTTGCAATAGACCAAAGTATAACACAAGAATATAAATTAAGATTAAATGCTTTTTATAATAATATTTATGATATAATTACAAGAAGAGCAGGAACTAATGAAGAAAAAGAAAAATATGAAATGGTGAATATGGTTTATGATAATATTGGAGAACAATATATTTATGGAGGAGAATTTGAATTTATTGGTCAGCCAACAGAAAATATTAATTTCTGGGCGAATTTTTCATATAAAGATGGAAAAGTTGATAAAAATTTACATTTTTTTTATGACCAAATTATATCTTATAAACAAGATACAAGTGTAACATTTAGCGGAGGAAAAGAAGAAAATTTTATACCATATATGGAAAAAATTATTGCAAATGCAGGTTTTTCTTATAAAATTAAAAACATAAATATTTCTCCTAATTTTCAATATATGGGAAAGAAAAAGGGTTATTTCAATAATAAAATTACCGAAATAAAAAATAATATTACTTACGATTATACCATAAAAACGATATCAGAGATAGAAGATTATTTTTTATTTAATTTATTTATAAATTATAAATTGAATGAAAAAATGGATTTAAGTTTATCTATTCGTAACATTTTTGATAAAACATATTATTATCCAGAAGACGTAAGAAAAAATCTAATAAAAATACCCGGCGGTCCCAGAAGAAATTTTTATCTAAAATTGAGTTATAAAATATAAATTTTAAAAAAATGATAAAAAAATTCATATAATAAAAAAAATTATTTTGTTTCTTTTATATATGAATTTTTTAAAATTTCACCGCAACTGCTACTGTTGCAACGCTGATTTTTATGTTTTTCAATTTTGAAATGGTATTTACACATTCTATCATAGTAGAACCAGTAGTAATAACATCATCTATTAAAAGTATATGTTTATTTTCTAATTCCTTAGCATTTTTAATTTTAAAAATACCTTTTACATTTTTCTCTCTTTCCTCTTTGTTTTTTTTTGTTTGGGTCTCAGTATTTACAGAACGTAAAACACTATTTACATTCATTTTTTTATTCATACTTTTAGAAATACCTTTTCCTATCCATTCGCTTTGATTGTAGCCTCTTGTTTTTTCTCTTTTTTTGTGAAGCGGAATTGGAATTATTAAATCTATGCAAGAAAAATTCTTAGAATTAGATAAATGTAAACCCATTTGTTTTCCAATTATTAAACCAATTTCTTTTTTTCCATTATATTTTAATTTATGAATTAATTTTCGTATTATGCTTTTTTTTTCAAAAAAAACATAAGAAGTTGCATTTTCTATTTTACATTTTTCATTAAAAATTTGCTCTAAATAATTATCTTTTTCTTCGTGAAAATTCGTCAATGGCAATTTATATAAACATTCTAAACAAATATATTCTTCAGAAACAGAAAGATGTTTACCACAATTTAAACAAACTTCCGGATAAATTAAATAAAAAAAATCTGAAAAAAAAATTTTTAGAAAATTTAACATTCTTTTAAATTTTCAAAAATAATTTTTGCTGTTCTATCTGATGCTCCTGTTTCCCCAATTTTTTCTTTTAAAATTTTATAATTTTTTAAAATTTCATCTCTTTTTTTAGAAAATAAAATTTTATCTAATTCTATTTTCAAAATTTCTTTTTTCATATTTTTTTGTAAAAGTTCTCTGATAATTTCTTCATTCATTACTATATTTACAAGAGAAAAATATGGAATTTTAACTATGCTTTTTCCAATAATATAAGTCAAAAAACTCGTTTTATAACATGCAATTTGCGGAACAGAAAACAAAGCGGTTTCTAAAGTTGCTGTTCCGGAAGTAACAAGAGAAGCATAAGAAAATTGTAAAATTTGATAAGTTTTATTGAAAAAAATTTTTACATTTTTATTTTGTATAAATTTTTTATAAAAAATTTTTTCTATGGACGGAGCAGCAGCAATAACAAATTGAAAATCTTTATAAAAAGGAATGACATCTAACATTATTGGAAGATTTTTTTCAATTTCTTGTTTGCGACTTCCGGCGAGTATAGAAATAATTTTTTTATTTTCTAAATTATTTTCTTTTAAAAAATTTTTTTTAGAAATTTGGCTGTTTTTTTTGAATTTTTCTATCTCATCAACAATTGGATTTCCAACAAAATCAACTTTATAATTATATTTTTTATAAAAATCTATTTCGAAAGGAAAAATTACAAACATTTTATTTACATATTTTTTTATAATTTTTGCCCTTGACTGATTCCAAGCCCATATTTTTGGCGAAATATAATAAAAAACTTTTGTTTTTAAATTTATAAACTTTGCTATTTTTAAATTAAAACCTGCATAATCAACTAAAATTACGGCATCTGCTTTATAGTTTTTTATATCTTTTTTACAAAATTTTAAATTATTAAAGATTGTTTTTAAATTTAAAATTACTTCCCAAATTCCCATAAAAGACATTTTTTTATAATGTCTTACTAGTTTTCCTCCTTGTTCTTTCATTTTATCGCCGCCGAAATAGCGAAACTCTGGATTTTTATCTATTTTTTTCAAAGATTTCATTAAATTTGAAGCATGTAAATCTCCGGAAGCTTCACCAACAATAATATAATATTTCATTTAATCAAATATAAATTTTATAAAAAAATTTTTTCCAAAAAACGCTAAAATTTTAATATTTTATTAAAAAAAATTTTTTCCAAAAAACGTCCAAAATTTTAACATTTTTTAATTTGAAATTAAAAAAAATTTTTTTTTCAAAAATCGTCCAAAATTTTAATATTTTTTAATTTGAAATTAAAAAAATTTTTTCCAAAAATCGTCCAAAATTTTAATATTTTTATTCGAAAAAAATTAACAAATTCCAATTTTAAAACTTTTGTAATGTCAAAAATTTATTCAGTTCTTAAATTTGTTATTATAAATTCTTGTCTTTTTGGCGTATTTTTCCCCATATAAAAATCAAGTAAATCAGAAATAATATCTTCTTTTTTCATTTTTACATTTTCTAAACGCATATTTTCGCCAATAAAATATTTAAATTCTTTTGGTGAAATTTCGCCAAGTCCTTTAAAACGAGTAATTTCTGGATTTTTTTTAACTTTTTTTATTGCTTTTTGTTTTTCTTCCTCGTCATAACAATAAAAAGTTTCTTTTTTATTTCTTACTCTAAAAAGTGGTGTTTGTAAAATATACAAGTGTTTTCTTTGAATTAATTCAGGAAAAAATTTCAAAAAAAAAGTTATCAACAACAAACGTATGTGCATACCGTCAACATCGGCATCAGTGGCAATTACAATTTTATTGTATCGTAAATTTTCTATATTTTCCTCTATATTCAAAGCCGCTTGAAGTAAATTAAATTCTTGATTTTCATAAACCACCCTTTTTGTTAATCCGTAAGTATTTAAGGGTTTGCCTTTTAAACTAAAAACTGCCTGCGTATTTACATCTCTGGATTTTGTAATTGAACCACTTGCAGAATCTCCTTCAGTAATAAAAATTGTACTTTCATCTCTATTTTTATGCTTAGAATTAAAATTAATTCTACAATCTCTAAGTTTTTTATTATGTAAACTCGTTTTTTTTGCTCTTTCTCTTGCAAGTTTTTTTATTCCAGAAATTGCTTTTCTTTCCTTTTCTGACTCTATTATTTTATTTAATAAAATTTTTGCTGTTTCTGGATTTCTATGTAAAAAATTGTCTAATTCTTTTTTAAAAAAATCTATAACGAAATTTCTAATTTTTGTTTTATTTTTATCTATATATTTAGAACTTAATTTTATTTTTGTTTGTGATTCAAAAACTGGCTCTTCAACTCTCAAACTAATTGCACCAATAATTGAAGTTCTGACATCAGAATTATCAAAATCTTTTTTATAAAATTCTCTAATGGTTTTTACAATTGCTTCTCTAAATGCAAGTAAATGTGTTCCTCCTTGTGTTGTGTGTTGTCCATTTACAAATGAATAATGTTCTTCTCCGTATTGTTTTCCATGTGTGAATGCGATTTCTATATCTTTCGCTTTTAAATGTATAATTGGATAATTCCCAGATGAATTCATATTTTCATTCAATAGATCTCTAAGACCATTTTTTGAAAAAAATTTTTTATTATTAAAATAAATATTTAAATCTGTGTTTAAAAACGTATAGTTTTTAATCATAATTTCAATATATTCTATAATAAATTTGTAATCTACAAATAAAGTTTTATCCGGAATAAATGAAATTTCTACACCGTTATTTTCATTAGTATCTATTATTTCATAATTTTCTTTGATTATTCCTCTTGAATAAATAATTTTTTTAATTTTTTTTCCTCTAAAAGATTTTATTTCAAAAAAATCAGACATAGCATTTACAGCTTTAATTCCAACACCATTTAATCCCACCGATTTTTTAAAAACTTTTGAGTCATATTTTGCTCCGGTGTTCATTTTCGAAGAAACATCAACAACTTTACTAAGTGGAATTCCACGACCATAATCACGTATTTTTACTTTATTTCCCTTAATTTTTATATCTATTTTTTTTCCATTTCCAACGACAAATTCATCTATAGAATTATCTAAAACTTCTTTTATCAAAACATAAATTCCATCATCTTGCGAACTTCCATCACCAAGTTTTCCTATATACATACCCGGTCTTTTACGAATATGAGTTTTCCAATCTAAGGTTTTTATTGTATCTTCTGTGTATATTTCTTTCATTTTTTTGGATTATAAAAAAAATTATTCATAAATTCCAAAAAAAATTTGAAATTTATGAATAATTTTTTTTTAATTATCAATGATTTTTTTTAATTCTATTAGGAATCGTTCTCTGATTGTCAGCAGTTCTTCTAATTCCATTTTTTCACTGTAAACACGCACAACTTCTTTCAAACATTCTACACGAAAAAATCCCCCAGATGCTAAATCAAAATTATTATTTGATATATTATTTTTTAGATTTTTTGCTATTTTAGAAAATAATTTCCAATTTATAAAATTTGGTATTTCAAAATAATAAATTCCTTTTCGTCCCAAACCTTTGTAAATTCCTTTTTCTAAGATTTCCAGAGAGAAACTTTTTTGGATTTTTAATAATGAATTAACTTTGAATTTCTTTTTATTAGAAAAAGAAATTCCCTCTTCCATATAACATTCTTGCAAATTCTTAATGAGCTCATAACTTCCTAAATCTTTCAAACGAATACTATAATAAATATTATTATAAATTCTTAATATCGCTGGTTCAGCTCTAAAATAGTGTTTGAAATATTTTTTTACATTACGAGTAACTCGTCTAATCTTCTCATTTTCATAGTTTTGTTTCGTAATAACGAAAATGTAATTTGGTTTAGCTATTTTCGGCAAATTTAATCCGTGATAACCCGGAAACATATCAATATTTTCCATTACAAAAGTTCCATGAATTACATTATTTTCTAATGTCTCCAAAATTTCTTCCTTGTATATAAAACCAGAAAGTTCTAAAGTTTTTTTTTCCATAAAATTTATTTTTTAATAATAATTAAAAATTTTTATAAAAAAAACGATATTTTTTATAAAAAATTTTTTTTATTTAAAATAATTATCAAAGATATTTTATTTTAATTATTTTTTTACAAATATTTTAATAATTTATGTTGCTTTTATATTTCTAATTATTTTATATGTGATAAATGGGAAAAATCTTTTTAAAAAAAGTAATAATAATTCTTCAAAACTTCCAATATTTATCTCTTTTTTATTTTTTTTTATTCCTTTTAAAATAATTTCGGCAACTTTTTCCGGCAAAATACCTTTTTCTTGTCCGTCATCCATTTTTTTATATGCTTCACCAGTTTTTGTAATGGAGTTAAAAGAAATATTTGTTTTTGCTCTTCCGATAATAATTAAACTAACTTTTATATTATTATGATAATTTTCTGCAAGTAGAGTTTCAAAAAAACCGTGTAAAGCATGCTTAGAAGCAGAATAAGAAGCTCGCAATGGAAATCCAAATTTACCAACTAAACTGCTTGTTGCTAAAATATGCCCATTTTTATTTTTTAACATATACGGTAAAACTGCTTTTGTCAATGCAATTGTACCAAAATAATTAACTTCCATTAATTTTCTATCAATTTCTAAATTTGTTTCAGAAATTAAACTCCTTTGACTTAAACCAGCATTATTTATTAAAATATCTATTTGTCCAATTTTATTTATAATATTTTTAACAAAAACATCAACATTTTCTGTTTTCATTAGATCTAATGTGAACGGAAAACAATTAGATTTTTTATCAGCACAATTATTTTTTACTCTTTCTAAATCATCAATTTTTCTGGCAGATAAAATTACCTTCGCACCTTCTTTAATAAAAGCATAAACCAAACATTCTCCAATTCCAGAAGAAGCTCCGGTTATTAAAACTATTTTATTTTTAAAATTCATTTCAATTTTTTTTCAAAAAAACATAAAAATATATTAAAAAAAATTTTAATTCAAAATAAAAACATAAAATTTTGGACGTTTTTTTGAAAAAAATTTTTTCAAAAATATTGGCATTTTTTTGAAAAATTTTTTTTATTAAAAATCTATCGTAGAATTTACCCCAAAACGTATCCATCTTCCTTCACGTTGAACTTGATGAAAATCATAATATTTTACATTAAATAAATTACTAACTTCAACATAATAATTAAAAATATTTTTGCTAAGAAACAAACGAAAATCAACAGTATAAAAATCATTATAACTTTTTTCTTCATTGCTTTTAAAATCGTAAAAATTTTCTCTATCCTGGTAATTTATTCTTATTGAAGAATTTATTTTTCTCCAAATTTTATTTTCTATGCCAAAAGTAATTTTATTTTTTAAATGGTCTAAGGCATAATTTGAAATTATATCTTCTTTTTCATCATCTTTTTTTGTCATTTTTAAATAAGAATAATTTATAAAAATATAATTGATAAAATCAATATCTAATTTTTTTGGTGAAATATTTAAAGACATTTCTAAACCTTTACTGTTTACCTCAGGAATATTAGTAATGCTGGAAATTTTATCATCTTTTTTTCTAATCCAACTTATAATATCTTTTCCATATCTTTGGAAGATAGAAATATTATAATTAAAAACTTTATAATTTGACTTTGTTCCAATTTCTATACTTGTTGATTTTTCTGGTTTTAAATGTGGATTACTTTGGTGAGTTCCTGTTTTATAAAATAATTCCGTATAAGTTGGCAAACGTAAAGACTGATTAAAAGAGGCAAACATTTTTAAATTTTCAAATATTTTATAACTCAAATCTAAACCTAAACAATTACTTGCTCCAAAATTTGAATTATAATTTGTAAAAACACCTCCGGAAGCAGCAAAATTTCCTAAAAAAATATTATGCTCAAAGAAAATTCCCAAATTATTTCTTGATTTACTTTTTGTAAATTTTCCAAATTCTTCATTTGGAACGTCTTGAGTTACCATATTATCTCCCAAAACATTACTCAAAACATTTTCAGAACGTAACTCTAAACCAAATGAAGTAACTCCAAGAAAAGAAGAAAAACTAAGATTTGTTTCTGTTCCGTAAAGATCACTTCTATGATAATTATGTCCATTATACCAAATTGCTGCAGTGTCTGTGCCTTTGATGAAAAAATCATCTACTCTTTGATACCATTCTTCTCCTTCTCTGTACAATTCAAAACGGTCGTTATGTCTTCGCCAATAAACTTTAGTTGTGGTTTTGATTTTATCTTTACCATTTTTAAATTCTAAGCTTGCAAATTTTGTTTTTGTCGCTTCAAATTGATTAGGATAATCAGAAGTATAAAAATTTAATGCTCCAAAATCCTTAGATGAATATCCCGCTGAGAAATTTATTTTTCCAATTTTTAAATTTGTTTTATTTTGATAAAAAAAATTGATGATATTAAAATCTGTATTTTCTCTATAACCATCAGATTTTTTTCTGGAAAAACTTAAAAAATGTTTAGATTTATTTTTTTCTATATTTATAGAAGAGGAAGCTTTATAAAAGCCATTTTCTCCGGCAGAAGCAGAAAATTTTACATTCCTATTTTTGTTATTTCCGGTAATAATATTTATTGCTCCGGTCATTGCATTGGCACCAAAAACTCTCGAACCTGCACCTTCGAGAATTTCTATCCTTTGAATATCATTTAAATCTATAGGCAAATTCAAATTGTGATGTCCAGTCTGGGGGTCATTTACTTTTACACCGTTTAACAATATCAAAGTTTGATTGAAAGAGCCTCCACGAATACTAATATCTGCTTGAACTCCATTATTTCCTCTTTGTCTAACATCAACATTTAGAGCATATTCCAAAATATCTTGCAAACTTTGCGACGGAGAATTCTCTATAATTTCCCTATCAATTATAGAAACAATGCGAGAGGTTTCTGAATATAACATAGGACTACGATTTGTACTTACAACAACTTCGTCTAATTTTATTGTGTCCTTTTGGGAGTATAATTGAAAACAATAGAAAAACAAAATAAAAAAATATGTTTTTTTCATAAATTATAAAATTAATTTTTATTAAAAATTGCGAATTTATATTTTTTTATATTTTAACTTTTTATTTTAAAAAATTTTTTTCAAAAAACGTCCAAAATTTTAACATTTTTTAATTTCAAAATAAAAAAAATTTTTTCAAATTCGTCCAAAATTTTAACATTTTTTAATTTCAAAATAAAAAAATTTTTCCAAAAAACGTCCAAAATTTTAACATTTTTTAATTTCAAAATAAAAAAAATTTTTCCAAAAAACGTCCAAAATTTCAATATTTTTTATTTGAAATTATAAAAAAAAAATTAAAAATCATCAATTTTTTATAATTAAAAATTAATGAAATACAAATTATTTTTATGATTTTATTTTTTTAAAAAACCATATTCGTAAATTTTTGGTTCAATTTTTTTCGCC
>JAOZVH010000219.1 GCA_029938235.1 Bacteroidales bacterium | reverse complement strand
AAAAAAAAAATATTTTTTATTATAAAATTCATTAAAATAATTGGTTTTTTTCAAAAAAATTTTTTTATTTTTTATAAAATTCATTAAAATAATTGTTTTTTTGAAAAAAAATTATTTTTCAGATTATAAAAATAATTGTTTTTTTGAAAAAATTTTAAAAATGCAAATAAAAATTATTTTTTTTTTTATTTTAATAATATTTTTCATCTCTTGTCGTTCAACAAGGCATCTTGAAAAAGATGAATATTTGCTAAATTCTGTAGAAATAATTATAGAAAATAAAAATATAAGTGTTTCGGAATTAAGTACTTACATTAAACAAAATGAAAATACTGGAATTCTAAGAACAAATTTATGGATTTATAACACATTTAAAAATAAAAAATGGAAATGGACAAATTGGATATCAAATACCGTTGGTGAAGCACCAGTGATTTATGATGAAAATCTAACAAAAAAAACATGCAAACAACTAAAATTGTATCTAAAAAATAAAGGGTATTATTATGCTGAAGTAAAAGATAGTATTTTTTTTAATAAAAAAAAAGCAAATTTATTTTTCCTAATTAAAACAAAAAAAGCATATTTTATAAAAAATATAAAATATGAATTTGCAAAAGGAAATAAAATTTTTTCGCAAATAGTTCTTTCTGATACAATAAATTCTTTGATAAAAAAAAATCAAATTTTAGATTTAGATATTTTACAGGAAGAAAGAAATCGTTTAGAAAATGTTTTAAAAGATAGTTCTTATTTTCGTTTCTCTCAGGAATTTATTAATTATGAAATTGACAGTAATTTTAATAAAAATTACGTAGATTTAAAAATAAATTTTCTAAATATTGAAAAAAATCAAAAGCATAAAAAATTTAAATTTAAAAATATTTATGTTTTTACAAATTATAACTCAATAAAAGCAAACGAAAAAAAACAAGAATATTTTTCAAATTTAGATACTTTTTTTTATAAAAATTACATTTTTTTATATGAGAAAAATTTAGAAATAAAACCAAGTATTTTAATAAAATCTATTTTTTTAAAAAAAAATGATTTTTATTCTTTAAAAAAAGAAAACGATACAAAATTTTTCCTAAGAAATTTAAAAATTTTTAAGCTGATAAATATTTCGTATAAAGAAATAAAAACAGATGAAAATGAAGAAAATAAAATTTTAAATTGTTATATTTATTTGAAGCCTTTCGAATTACAATCTTATAGTTTTGAATTGGAAGGAACAAATAATTCCGGAAATTTTGGAACTGCAGGAAACTTAGTTTATCAACATAAAAACACTTTTAATCATGTGGAGTTCTTGGATTTTAGAATCAAAGGTGCTTTAGAATTACAAGATAATTTATTACAAAAAACTGTAAATGAAGAAAAAAAATATAAAACTTTAGAATATGGCTGGGAAACAAATTTTAAAACACCACAATTTTGGTTTCCTTATCATAAAAAAATTTTTATTGATAAATATATGCCCAAAAGCAATATCTCTTTTTTATATAATTATCAAAAAAGACCAGATTACACAAGAAAAATTTTGAATATTTCTTATGGTTATATATGGAAAAGTTCACAAACCAAAACACATTTTTTCAACATAGTAGAAATTAATTCTGTGAAATTATTGGAAGCAACACAAAAATTCAAGGATTATATAGACAAACTTTTTATCAGCGACAGCTACGAAGATCATTTAATTTCTGTTTCTAATTATCGTTTTATTTATAATAATAAAATAAAAAATAAGAATAAATATTTTCATATAATAACAAATTTTGAAAGTGCAGGAAATTTAATTTCCTTTTTTGACCTTTTATCAAAAAAAGAAGATAGAAATTATCTTGTTTTTGGACAAAAATATCCTCAATATATAAAATCAGATATAGATTTACGTTTTTATTTGAAAATTGATAAGCATAAAGATTTAGTTTTTAGAAATTTTATTGGAGTTGGTTTACCTTATGGAAATATGAACGTTTTACCTTTTGAGAAGAAATATTTTTCCGGAGGAGCAAATGGAATACGTGCATGGGCTGTTCGTTCTCTTGGTCCAGGTTCTTATAAAGATACTTTAAATAAAATTATTAATCAAAGTGCTGACATAAAAATAGAAACAAATTTAGAATATCGTTTTGATATTTTTGAAATTCTCGAAGGAGCAATATTTATAGATGCAGGAAATATTTGGGCAATTAATGCAAAAGATAATAGGGAAGGTTCATATTTTAATGAAAGTTTTTTGAAAGATTTTGCAATAGGTACTGGTTTTGGAATGCGATTTGATTTTTCATTTTTCATTTTTCGTATTGATGCAGCTTTAAAAATACGAGACCCATCATTAAAAAATAATTCAAAATTAGTTTTTAAAAATGATAATATTTATAAAGATTTGAATAATAATTTAAATTTTAATTTTGGAATTGGCTATCCTTTTTAAAAATTTTTTTATTTTGAATAATAAAATGTATAATTTTTGCAAATTAAAATTATTAATTTTAATTTTGCAAAAATTTTTTTTACGAAATTGTATTAATAATTTATAAAAATATGAGACAATTCAAAATTATTAAACAAGTAACAAATAGAGATTCTCTTTCTATAGATAAATATTTACAAGAGATAGGAAAAGTGAGTTTAATTACTCCGGAAGCGGAAGCTGAATTAGCAAGGAAAGTTCGCCATGGAGATGAAGAAGCTTTGAACCAATTAGTACAATGCAATTTACGTTTTGTTGTTTCTGTTTCAAAACAATATCAAAATCAAGGACTAAGTCTTTCTGATTTAATAAATGAAGGTAATGTTGGTTTGATAAAAGCAGCACATCGTTTTGACGAGCAAAGAGGTTTTAAATTTATTTCTTATGCTGTTTGGTGGATAAGGCAAAGTATTTTGCAAGCACTTGCGGAGCAGTCCAGAGTTGTTCGTTTGCCACTTAATAAAGTTAGTTTCATAAATAAAATAAAAAAAACATTCGCTGCATTAGAACAAAATTTAGGTAGAAGAGCAACCATAGAAGAAGTAGCAGAGAAATTAGAAACACCAGTAAAAAAAATAAAGAAAGTTTTTGTAAATGCAAATAGGGCTGTTTCTATGGATGCTCCAATTTCAGATGAAGGAGATAGTAATTTATATGATGTAATTGGTAGCGAAAATGTTGCAAATCCAGAAGACGCTTTAATAAGAGAATCATTACAAAAAGAAATTGCTGTTTCTTTATCTACTTTGACAAAAAAAGAAGAAAGTATAATTAAATTATATTATGGTTTATGTGGAGAAATACCTCACACACTAGAAGAAATTGCTCAGGAATTTGATTTAACTCAGGAAAGAGTTAGACAAATGAAAAGCAGAGCAATAATACGTCTAAGACAATCATATAGAAACAAAAATTTAAGACCTTTTCTTGGTTAAAAACCATCTTTAATTTTATTTAAAAAACATAAAATATTTGATTTTTTTTGAAAAAATTTATTTTTTAACTCATAAAAAATTGCCATTTTTTTGAAAAATTTTTTTTGAAATTTTAAAAGGTCATAAAAATTTCGTCGTTTTTTGAAAAAAAAATATTTTATGATTTAAATTTTATAATTTTTCTAAGAACTTTTTTAAAATTTCATTAAATTCGTTTTTTTCTTCATTAAACAAAAAATGTGTTCCATTTTTTATTTTTGACATTTCTGACTTTGGAATATAATCAAGATACTGCTCAGAACTTGAAACAGGAATTATATCATTTTCACCGTGAATTATCAAAACAGGACATTTAATTTTTGATAAATATTTTGAATAATCATGCTCTTTTCCCATACTCAAAAAACAAGCGTGTTGTATCTAACCGCCTATATCATTTATTGAATATTCTATTTCAGAATTACTATTAATTGCACTGTTGTAGTAATCTATAAATTCTAAATTTTCTTTTGCAAGTTGTTTTTCTGTTTTTGTAAATAAATTACCATAATCAAAGAAATTTTCTAAATATAATTCATAATTAGAAAGTTCTTTTCCAGATAATTTTCGTCTTACAATTTCATATAAACCTCCAGTTTTTGCAGGCATTTTAACAACTTCTGCCGGAGAAATTAACACCAATGATTTCACATGCTCTGGAAATTCAATAGCATAAAGCGAAGCAATAAATCCACCAAAAGAATGTCCGATAATTGTAATTTTATCTTGACCTATTTTTCGTCTTATTTGTTCTATGTCAGCAATTTGTGCGGGAAGTCCCAAATTTTCATTTAAAAAATTCATATTTTTATAAAAATTTGTAGTTTCAAATTTATTTACAACTCGTGTAGATTTTCCGCATCCGCGCTGGTGATAATAGTAGAATTTATAATCATTTTCCAAACTATCTAATCCTTTCCATTTATCTATAAAAGGAAAACCAGGTCCTCCATGAACAAGAATTATATTTTCTCCTTTTCCTTCGGTAAAGTAATAAAGAGAAATACTATCATTTATTTTAAAGAAGTTATCTTGCTCTGCAAATTTACTTTCTTTTAATAAATGCTTATATTCTTTTTCTTTTGTTAAATCTCCGGGATTATAAATTGGTACAGAACAAGAAGATAAGAATAAGATAATTATAAATAATTGTATGTTATATTTTTTCATCTTTAATTATTTTATTGGTAAATAAATTTCTGTTTTTAATTTATCTGGTTTTGTTCTATTTGGATTATTTAGGTATTTTTCCATAACAGGAATATTTCTAAGTTCATATCCACTATTAATCAACCATTTACCAAAAATTTCATCATAAACCTCTCCGAAATTATCATAACTTCCTTGATATTTAAAAATCGCAAATTTTCCAATCTTATGCGTCAAGCGTCCACGCTTGACACAAGTAGATCTTACGAAATCAAGCGTGGACGCTTGACGCATAAGGTTTTTTGAAAAAACGTCCAAAATTTGATGTCGAAACATTGGTGTTAAAAAAGAAACCTCCAATGTTAAAAAGTTTTTTTCAAAAATCGTCCAAAATTTCAACATTTTTGAATTTCAAAATAAAAAATTTTTTCAAAAAATCGCCCAAAATTTCAATATTTTTTAATTTCAAAATAAAAAAATTTTTTTCAAAAATCGTCCAAAATTTTAATATTTTTTAATTTCAAAATAAAAAAAATTTTTTCAAAAATCGTCCAAAATTTTAATATTTTTTAATCTCAAAATAAAAAAAAATTTTTTTTCAAAAATCATCCAAAATTTTAATATTTTTTAATCTCAAAATAAAAAAAAATTTTTTCAAATTCGCCCAAAATTTCAATATTTTTTAATCTCAAAATAAAAAATTTTTTTTATAAATCTATAAAATTAATTTTATTCAAAAAAATATAATTTTAAAAAAATTAAACGTTATTTTAATAAAAAAAATTATGGAAAAAAAATCTTATATCTTTTCAGAAATTTCATATAAAATATTAAATGAAATCGCTGATTTTAAACAAGTACGAAGTTTAGAAATTTTTAAAGAATGGTTTAATTTCAAATATGAAATTAATAAATTTGATGAGGAATTTCTTAAAATATTAATAAATAAAAATTTTTTTAATCTTGATTTTTATTCTGAAAATCAATTATCTTTGCATTTTATAAGTCCTTTTTTAAA
>JAOZVH010000042.1 GCA_029938235.1 Bacteroidales bacterium | reverse complement strand
GACAAAAAATTACAAAAAATCTTCTACGAATATGCTTTATTAGAGAAAAGAAAAAACATAAAAGCTTTTAGAAATATTGGTAAATGTTCATTTACAAGTAATTAATATGCTTAGAAGACGGCTATTGCGTCCACGCTTGACGCATATGGAAAAAATTTTTTTCAAAATTCGTCCAAAATTTAACATTTTTTAATTTCAAAAAAAATTTTTTCAAAATTCGTCCAAAATTTCAATATTTTTTAAACTATTATGCGTCATCGTCCACGCTTGACACGTGGAATACCAAATCAAGCGTGGACGATGACGCATATGGTTTTAATCTTCTCTCCACACCCAACTATTATGCATCATCGTCCACGCTTGACTCGTGGAATACCAAATCAAGCATGGATGATGACGCATATGGTGTGAATTTTTTTGATAAATGCCAATATGCGTCAAGCGGTCCAAAATTTTAATGTTTTTTATTTTGAAATTGAAAAAAAATTTTTTTGAAAATGACCAAAATTTTAATAATTTTTTAATTTCAATTAAAAAAAATTTTTTTTCAAATTCGTCCAAAATTTTAATAATTTTTAATTTCAAATTAAAAAATAATTTTTCAAAATTCGTCCAAAATTTTAATATTTTAAATTTAATAATGTGCATTGAAAACACCACACAGGCGCACGGACGCTTGACGCATATGGATTATTTAAACATATTTCAAAAATCATTTTTTTAAATTATTTTTGAATTATAATTCAAATTTTTTATATTTTCTATTGATTTTTGATTTTTAACAATTTCAAAATTTTTCTTAGCTTCAAAAACCAACTCTTTTATTCTATATTTTTTATCTATACCTTGATTTATTAGGTAAGCATTTACTGTTTCTAAATTAGATAAAACTATTAATTCCTCGATATTTGCTAAATCTCTCATATTAAGACCTTTATCAGAATGTTTTTTATTTTTACTTCTCCATTCTTTTGCTGTTTTTCCAAACATTATTAAATTTAATAAATCTGCTTCTTCTGCATAAATTAAACGCTTTTCAAAATTTGATAAATTTAATTTTTCCAATTGTTTTTTTATAGCGTCTGTATGAATTTTGTAATTTGTTTTAGATAAACTTCTTTTTATTTGCCATTCTAATGAAGTAATAGTTGTTTCTTCTAATGCTTTTAATCTTTGGAATTCCGCAATTAAATATAATTTAAACTCAGGAGAAAGCCAGCTTGCAAATTCAAAAGCAATGTCTTTGTGAGCAAAAGTTCCACCGTATCGACCAGCTGCAGATCTAATACCTATAGCATTTGTTTCTTTTATCCATTTGGTTGGAGACATACTAAAACTATTCACACCAGCTTCATTTTTAAACGTACCGAATTCGGCACGTTTAAAATTTACATTATATAAATTTTCCCAAACACCTAAAAAAGAAATTGTATATTTTGTAGATAACCATTTTTGCACAACAAATCTTGGAGATTCTGGATTTTTCCATTTTGCCATATCGGTAAGGGAAATATAATCTTCATTATTTTTACTATATTTCCTATTAATATTCAAATTTTGAATTTGAATTGATTTAAGTTTTTTCATTTTTTTTTAATTTTGATATATTTTTTTATTCATTTTAAAATTTCTTCAATATTATATTTTATAATTTATATAAAAAATTTTCGTAAAAAAAACGATTTTTTTTAAATTAATTTTTTTATAAAAATTCAAATTTAATTTTTTATCGTCTTCATTAATTTTAATATTTTATTAAAAAAATTTTTTTCAAATTCGTCCAAAATTTTAATATTTTTTAATTTCAAAATAAAAAAAATTTTTTCAAAAATCGTCCAAAATTTTAATATTTTTTAATCTTATATTTACTTATAATTTCCTCTTTATATTTTTTATTTATAACTTTATCTGATTCAAAAATCATGTAAATTACATCTTCAAAAATTTGTTTTTCTATTGTTATTTTTTCTTTAACAGATTTATTATGAATATCTAATAACCATTTTTCAGAATATAAAAATCTATCCAAAATATCTAAAATTATTTTTTCCTTATATTTTTTTTTCTCTTTTTCTATAATTTTTTTTATAAAAAAAATGACATATTTTTTAAATCTTAAATTTTTTGTATTAATATTTATTTTTTGTAAATTTTTATAAGAGTTTTCTAAATCGTTTATACTGTGATAACTAACTGCAATATTTAAAATTGCATCTTCAAAATTTTTATCAATTTTAATTGCTTTTTTATAAAATTCTATTGCTTTTTTGTGTTTTTTCAAAATTTCATAACAACTTCCCAAATTATTTAAAACGTGAATGTGATAAGGATTACTTTCATAAGATTTCAAAAAACTTTCCAAAGATTTATTGTAATTTTTTAAATTAAAATAAGAAATTCCTTCATACCAAAAAACCGGAGTAGAAAAAACATCTAAGTTGTAAAATTCTTTTTCAATTTCTTTCGAAAGAGAAATAATTTTATTCCATTCTGATTTTCCTTTTGCGATATAAATTTCTTTCATTTTATTTTCGCTTTGAAAACGTTTTATTCCTAAAAAATTAACAAATAATAAAATTATTATCAATAATAATAAAGCAGATTTTGAATATAATTTTTTTATTGGAAAATTATTTTTATTATATTTTTCATTATAAAGAATATTTATTCCGCTAAAAATCACAGAAATAAATATTAAATGTTCTATTCTTTCCTTTGGAAAAGAAAAAATAGAAAATAATAAATAAGCATTCAATGAAAAAAATAAAACCATAGAAAATAAAAATTCTTTTTTATTTTCAAACTTTTTTAAAGTTTTGAAAATATAAAAATATGCATTCAAAAAAATCATCAAAAAAAGCAAAAAACCAATAATTCCTTGCTCGGAAAGTACCCAAAGAAAATCATTGTGTGGACGTTGATAAAAAGTTAATTCGTCATCTGATTTTAAATTTTTACTTCCAAACTTTAAAACTTCTGTTTTCCAACTGGCAATGCCTTTTCCAAGTATTTTATTTTCTTCAAAAATATTAAAAGTTCGCTTCCAAAGTTCTAACCTGTCCATTACTGAACCATAATTAAAATTTGTAATTTTTTCATTTTGTTTTTTGAAAGTTTCAAAACTGTCTTGCTGAGAATAAAAAGTAATTCCTAAAATTATAGAAATAATAAATATTAAAATTCCAATTCCAAATTTTTTTTTTGAAAAAAAATGCTTTTTTTTAATAAAAAAAATTATTAAAATTCCTGTTACAAAAAAACTTCCTGCAAAAGATACCCAAACTGCACGAGTTAATAAAATTGTAATTAAAAATATAATGGCAAAAGCATTAAAAAAAGATAAAATTTTCCAAAATTTTTTATAAGAAATAATATTAAAAATAGAAAAAGGAAATGTTATTAATAATATTTCCGAGAAAATATTTTTATGAGCAAAAACTCCTTTTATTTCATACATATTTTGGTGCGAAATGCCGGAAGTTTTTAATAATTGAAATAATTGAAATAAACCAATTATTATAATAATATTTGAAAAAATTGCAAAACTTTTCGAAACAATTTCTATAAAAATATCTTTTTTATTTTGGAAGAAGAAATTTATAAAAAAAATGAAAATAAAAGATAAAAAAATTTTCGAAACTTCAAATAAACCATCAGCGAAATTAGACGTATAAAATAAAGATAAAGCACTTTGTAAAAAATACAAAAAATAAATTATAAAAAAGAAATTGAAAAAATTCAAATTCAATTTTTTTTTTCCTATTTTGAGAAAAATTAAAATTGCAAAAATTAAAATTACCATTGAAAATCCTATATATTTTATAATTAAAACTGGGTCAAGGACTTTTTCGGTGTAAAATAAAGGAACAAAAATTATTAAAAATATAAATAAGAAATTGATAATCTTGAAATATATATTTTTTTTTATCATAATTTTTTTTTTCAAAAAAAGCAAAAATTTTATTGAAATAAATTTTTTTTTATTGAAATTTATTTCTTAATTTGTAAAAAAATTTTTTCAATATTTTTAAATAAATTTTTTATAAAAAAAATGGAATTTTATATTTTCTTAATTGGAATTTTATTTTTACTTGCTATTTCAGATTTAATTGTTGGAGTAAGTAATGACGCTGTAAACTTTTTAGTTTCGGCAATCGGCTCAAAATCAGCACCTTTTTGGGTCATAATGACAGTTGCAAGTATAGGTATTTTGTTTGGAGCAACTTTTTCAAGCGGAATGATGGAGGTTGCCAGAAAGGGAATTTTTAGACCGGAGATGTTTGTTTTTTCTGATATTATTATCATATTTCTTGCGGTAATGATAACTGACATTATTCTTCTGGACATATTTAACACTTTTGGCTTACCAACTTCCACAACAGTTTCTATAGTCTTTGAGTTGCTTGGAGCCGCAGTTGCCATTTCATTAATAAAATTAACAAATAGCGGAGAAAGTTTTTCAGAACTTGGAAATTACATTAATACCGAAAAAGCATTAGCGATTATTTTTGGAATTTTATTGTCTGTTGTTGTGGCATTTTCTGTTGGACTTATTGTTCAGGCAATAACACGTTTGTTTTTTTCTTTTAATTATGAAAAAACTTATGATTATTTTGGTGCAATTTGGGGTGGAATTGCAATAACAGCGATAACTTATTTTATTTTAATAAAGGGAGTTAAAGGTGCTTCTTTTATGTCATTAGATGCTAAAATGTGGATAAAAGAAAATTCTTATAAAATTATTCTTATAAGTCTTATTTTCTGGACAATCGCATTAAAATTATTGGATTTTATTAAAAAATTTAATATTCTTCGTTTTATTGTTATAGTTGGAACTTTTGCATTAGCAATGGCTTTTGCAGGAAATGATCTAGTGAATTTTATAGGTGTTCCATTGGCTGGTTTAAAATCTTTCGAATTATTTAATGCTTCTGGACAATTAGACACAGCTTTTTCTATGGCTTCTTTATCAAAAAAAGTCGAAACACCACCTTTATATTTATTAATTGCTGGTTTAATTATGGTTGTTACACTTATTTTTTCAAAAAAAGCCAGAGGTGTAACAAAAACACAATTAGATTTAGCTCGTCAAGATGAAGGGCAAGAGCGATTTGGTTCATCACTTCTTTCTCGTTCTCTCGTTAGAAGTGCTATCTTCTTTTTTGGTACTGTAAAAGTTATTATTCCAGATAAAATTTTTTCAAAAATAGAAAGCAGATTTAGTCAAGTTGGAGTTTCTAAATCAGAAGAACAAACTTTTGATCTCGTCAGAGCCTCAGTAAATTTAACTGTTGCAAGTATTTTAATAGCATTTGCCACCTCATTAAAATTACCATTATCAACAACTTATGTAACTTTTATGGTTGCTATGGGAACATCGCTCGCTGATGGTGCATGGGGACGAGAAAGTGCTGTTTATCGAATTACCGGAGTAATTTCAATTATAGGAGGATGGTTTCTAACGGCAATAACTGCTTTTACTGTTGCATTTATTTTTGCAAATATTATAAATGCAGGAGGAAATATTGCAATAATTGCTCTTTTAGCTTTTGCTGTTTTTATTATTATAAAAACAAAAAAAATACATAAAAAAAGACAAGAAAATGAGCAAGAAAAAGTTTTAGAAAATGGAAAGGAAATCTCAGAAGAAACTCCGATTTTAGAAAAATGCTCTATAAGTGTAGAAAAAACTTTGAAAAATCTTATTAAAATCTATTCAAATATTTTGGAAAGTCTAAAAAATGAGGACAGAAAAGAACTTAAAAAGATACAAAAAGAAGTTGATAAGTTAAATAGTAAGTCCAAAAATTTGAAAGATAATGTACATAATACAATTAAATTATTAGAAAATGAATCCATAGAAACAGGACATTATTATGTTCAAGTTTTAGATTTTCTTAGGGAAATAGCACATTGTATTAATTTTATTTCGCTTCCTGTTTTGAAACATATAGAAAATAAACATAAGGGTTTTTTAAAAGAACAAATAGATGAACTTTATGAAATTGATGAAAGTTTAAAAAATTTAGTAAATTCTATTTTAAATATTATTAATAATGAGAGTTTTGAAAATCTGGAAGAAGTTTTGAGTATTCAAGAAAATATTTTATTAAAAATTAAAAATTTTAGAAAAACTCAACTTAAACGTATTAAAAACGGTGAGCTAAGTACAAGAAATAGTATTTTGTATTTGAACTTTTTAACAGAAACTAAGAATTTAATTCTTAATGCTGTAAATTTATTGAAATCACAAAGAGATTTTATTTTGGAACAAAAATAAAATTTATTTTTAATAAAAGAAAGATTATTTAAAATAAAATTAAAAATTGGTTTCATTTTTTGAAATGAAACCAATTTTTTTTTATAAAAATCGAGATGAAAAAAAATATTATTTTTTTTGCTATTTTTTTATTGCTTTTTTCACAAAAAATTTTTTCACAGGAAAAAGAAAAATTATTACATAGTTTTTTTATTTTAAAAAATGCGGAAAAAATAAAAAAAAATAATTTTGTTTTACAAAACATAAATAAAAAAATAGAAGCAAATAAAAGTAGTTTACTTTTTCTTGGCTCTAATATTTTTCAAAAAAAAAGAGAAGAAAATTATTTTTTAAAAAATTTGGAAATTTTTAAGGATTTTAAAGAAAATATTTTTTTTACAGGAGGAAAAAATGATTGGAAATCATACACAAAAATTAAAAATATTTTAAAAGAAGAAAGAAAATTTATAGAAAATTTTTTGAATAAAAAAAATGTTTTTCAACCGAAAAATTCTTGTGATGTTTTTTCAGAATTTGTAATTAATGATAAAATTGTTTTGTTTTTTATTGACAGTCAATGGATGTCAGAGAATTTTTACACGGAAAATTTCGAAGAAAGAGCTTGTGGCAAAATAAAAAAAAGTTCTGATTTTATAGAAAAACTTTCTTATTCTTTGCGAAAACAAAAAAACAAAATAATGATTTTTGTTTCCTATCATTCTTTTTTAAAGAAAAATGATAAGAAAATTTACAATTCAAATTATCTTTTATTGAAAAAAAAACTATTAAAAGTTTTTAAAAATTTTCCGAATTTAATAATAATTTCTGCTGACAGAAAAAAAAATCATTATATAAAAAAAGATTCTTTACATCAAATAACTGTTGCTTCTGCAAGAAAAAATTTTGCAAGATTAGATTTTTATAAAAATGGAGATTTATTTTTAAAATTTTTTGAAATTTCAAAAGAGCAAAATGAAAAAATAATTTTTGAAAAAAAGATTTTTAATAAAAAAATTTTTTTTCAAAAAAACGATGAAAATTTAAAGAAAATAAATTATTCTGATTCGACGATTTTTCGCTCTGCTTCTGAAAATTACAAAGCAAATAAATTAAAACGTTTTTTATTTGGAGATAATTATCGTGATGTTTGGTCTAGCAAAATAAATTTTCCATATTTTGATATTTCCAAAGAAAAAGGTGGATTAAAAATTATAAAACGTGGCGGAGGTATGGCTTCTTATTCTTTTCGTATGGAGGATAAAAATGGAAAACAATATGTTTTACGTTCTGTGGAAAAATTTGCGGGTAAAAATTTGCCATTTGAAATTTTAAATACTTTTGCTGTTGATATTATACAAGATCAAATTTCTGCTTCTCATCCTTATGCGGCTTTAATTATTCCAAAACTTGCTGATGCTGTTGGAATTTATCATACAAATCCTAAAATTTTTTATGTGCCAAATGATGAAAATCTTGGAAAATATAAAGATGATATGGCAGGAAATTTATTTCTTTTCGAAGAAAGACCTGCAAAAAATAGAGAAGATCTAAATAGTTTTGGTAATTCAAAAAAAATAATTTCAACTTTAGATGTGATTGATAATATTATGGAAAGTCCGAAATTTAAAGTTTGTCAGAAATCTGTTTTAAAAGCACGTTTATTTGATATTTTTATAAATGACTGGGACAGACACGAAGACCAATTTCGTTTTGCTGCTTTTAAAGAAAAAGAAAAAACAATTTATAAAGTAATTCCCAGAGATAGAGATCAAGCATTTTTTCTTGTGGAAGGGATCTTTCCGAAAATTGCAAGTTCCAGATGGATTTTACCAAAATTACAAGGTTTCGAAAATGATACAAAATATCTGGAAGGTTTAATTTTTAATGGAAAATATTTCGACCGTTCCTTTTTAAATGAATTAAGTTTGGAAACTTGGCAAGAAACAATAAAGGAATTACAGGAAAAATTAAGCGACGAAATTATAGAAAAAAGCGTAAAATCTTTACCAAAAGAAATTTATGAAATTTCCGGAGAAGAAATTATTTCAAAATTAAAATCAAGACGAAAAAATTTAAAAAAACTCTCCGAAAAAGCATATTTTTTTTTATCAAAAAAAGTTGATATTTTAGGAACGAATAAAAAAGAATATTTTGAAATTAATAGGTTAGATGATGAAAAAACAAATTTAAAAATTTTTACTTTGAAAAAGCATAAATCAAAAAAAAAGAAATTTATAAAAGGAGAAAAAATTTTCGAAAGGACTTTTAAAAATTCAGAAACAAAAGAAATTTCAATATATGGTTTAGATGGAAAAGATAAATTTTTTGTGAAAGGCAATGTAAATAAGGGGATTAAAATAAGAATTATAGGTGGAAAAGGAAGAGATGAAATTATTGACGAAAGTTTTGTAAAAGGTTTTTCAAAAAAAACTATGGTTTATGATTTAAAAAATGAAGATAGAAAAAATTTATACGCACACGGTAGAAAATATAAATTAAATACAATTTTAGAAATTGGAAATGAAACAAAAAATTTCACTTCAAAAAAATATAATATAAATGAATATGACAGAACTGCTTTCAAATATGATTTAATTAAACCAGAATTATCTTTTTCTTATAATGTAGATGATGGAATTTTTATTGGAACTGGAATTTCCCAAAAAACACATTCTTTTAGAAAAGAACCGTTTTCTACATATCAAAAAATAATTGGTAATTTTTCTGTCAAAACACATTCTTTTAAAATTATTTATTCCGGAGAATTTAATCATTTGATAAGAGAAGCGGATTTTGTTTTGAAAACTCATTTTAATGCACCAAATTATGTTGGTAATTATTTTGGTATGGGAAATGAAACAAATTTTTTAGAAGAGAATATAAAAGATGAATTTTATCATATAAAATTTTCTGAGTTTTTTTTTAATCCTATGTTGAGAAAACGTTTGGAAGATATTACATTTTTTTTCGGTGCTTTTTACCAAAGCGTTAAAATACAAAAAGGAGAAAATAATTTTTTAAGTTTTTTAGAAAACACAAATAATTTAGAAGAAGGAATTTTTGAAAAAAAAAATTATCTCGGTTTAAATGTTAATTATGAATTTGATACTCGTGATGATAAAATTCTCGTTACCAGAGGTTTAATGTGGAATTTGTATTTTTTTTTATATTATGGTTTAAAAGAAAGAAGCAAAAATTATACAAGTTTAAAAACTGATTTTAGATATTTTAAAAATTTTAAAAAATTTGTTTTGTGTTTTCGCGCTGGCGGCGGAATTAATTCCGGAGAATACGAATTTTTTCAAGCAAATTCACTCGGAAGAGATGAAAATTTAAGAGGTTTTCATAGAAACCGTTTTGCAGGTGATGCGAATATTTATCAAAATACCGAATTAAGATTTACAATTTCTAATTTTAATAATTATTTATGGACAGGAAAATATGGAATTTTAGTTTTTAATGATTTTGGAAAAGTTTTTTTAAAAAATGAAAATTCTAATAAGATTCATCAATCTTATGGATTTGCTTTTTGGATAGCACCTTTTAGGAAAATGATTTTTAGAGCAAATTTTTCAAAAAATACAGAAAATAAATTGAATTTTTTCGAAATAAAAGGAAATTATTTTTTTTAAAAAAAATAAATTTAAAAAAAATTGACAATTATTAAAAAAAAAAATTCAAAAAAACGGTAAAATTTTAATGCTTTTAAATTATTAAAAAAAAAATTATTTTGAAATTATAAAATATTAAAACTTTGGACGATTTTTTGATTTTTTTTTTATTTTGAAATTAAAAAATGTTAAAATTTCGGCGTTTTTTTGAAAAAATTTTTTTTATTTTAAATTAAAAAATATTAAAATTTTGGACGATTTTTGAAAAAAATTTCAAGCTGTACAACCCAAAAAATTTCCTGTTTTTTTGAAAAAATTTTTTTATAAATTATAAAATTCGTAAAAAATTGGCGTTTTTTGGGAAAATTTTTTTATAAATTCGTAAAATTTCGGCGTTTTTTGGAAAAAATTTTTTTTCAATAAATTTTTTCAATATACAAACCCAAAAAATTGTCATTTTTTTGAAAAATTTTAGGTTTGTACAGCTTGAAAATTTTTTTTTTAATTATAAAAATTCAAAAAAAATTGCCGATTTTTTCAAAAAAATTTTTTTTTTAATTATAAAAATTCAAAAAAAATTGCCGATTTTTTCAAAAAATTTTTTTTTTAAATTATAAAAATTCAAAAAAAATTGCCGATTTTTTCAAAAAATTTTTTTTTTTAATTATAAAAATTCAAAAAAAATTGCCGATTTTTTCAAAAAAAATTTTCTCCAAAACGAAAAATTTTAATTAATTATCTTTTTAAATAAACATCTCTTTGAGGAAAAGGGATTATTATATTATTTCCCCTAAACATTTTATCTATTTCAAATCTTAAATCACTTTTTATTGTTTCGTGATAAAAACCTTTATAAGTCCATATTATTAGTTCCATATTTAAAGAAGAGTCTCCAAAATCCCTAAGTCTAACTCTTACTTCTGGTTTTTTTTCTATATATTTATGTGCATTTCCACATTTCAATAAAACTTTTTTTACAAGATCTAAATCAGAACCATAAGCAACTCCAAGATTTAAGCTTAGTCTCATTTTTTTATCTTCTATGTGTGTCCAATTAATTAAATTTTCTGTAGTGAACTTAGAATTTGGAACAATTATAGTAATATTTTCCGGAGTTACAATTGATGTTGTTCGTAAATTAATATGACTTATTCGTCCCATAATATTGTTAACTTCAACAAGATTGCCAACTTCTAAATCTCTTTCAAATAATAAAATAATTCCGGAAATAATATCATTAAAAATATTTTGCAGACCAAAACCAAGTCCAACCATAAGAGCAGCAGAACTAGCAACTAAAATAGTCATTTTTATTCCTACCATTTCCATAAGAAAAATGCTTATTAATATCCAAGAAAAATATTTTGAAATTTGAAAAACAGTATTGCCACGTCCTTTATCTATTTTTCCATCATTTATTTTTTTATTGAAAAATTCTTTTAATATTTTAGAGAAATGCCTTATTAGAAATAAAGCAGAAATTATAATAAAAATATTAATAATACTAATACTTATTTCTGAAGAGATTTTAAACTCATATCTCATTATTTTCATAATTTCTATTCCTACCATTTCTGAAAGCAGAATAAAAACAGTAATAAAAAAGATATATTTTAATATATTAAAAATCGTTTCACTATAAGTTTTATTTATTTTTCCTTTTTCTATTTTGTTATTTACAAATTTTTTAATATGACTTAAAAAAGTTTTTATAGAAAAAATAATAAAAATTATTATTATTATTTTAAAAACACTGATATTTATTTTTGAAGTAATATAAAATTTGTATAAAATTAAATTAAGGAGCCCAAAGATCTTTAAAATAATTAATGAACTAAAAACTATAATTAGGTATTTTAAAATCTGAAAAATTTTTTCTTTATTTTTCCATTTTATTTTTCCATTTTTAAATATTTTTTCAAGAGATTTTATGATCTCCTTAGTAATAAAAAATAAAAATATAACTATCAAAAAATTAATTATGGAAATATTTATGCCAGAAATGATATAATATTTGTATGTTAATATTTCAAATATTTTTAATGAACTTATGCCGATTAGTTCTAAAATTAAAATTATTTGAAATATTAAGATAAAATATTTAAAAGCTTGAAAAATAATATTTCCATGTTTTTGTTTTTTTATCTTAGAATTTTCAATTTTTTTATTTATAAATTTTCTAAAAAATTTTATTAAAAAAATTGAAAAAATTATAGATATAAAAATAATAGAAGTATTTTTTATATCTAAAAATATATCATTCGTAATGTAAAATTTATATTTTAAAATTTCTTCTATACTCATGTTAAAAAAATTTTTTTTTAATAATTTATTCTACTGTTTCAAAAACTGTTCTTCTGTTTAAAGCTCTTCCTTCTTCTGTTTCATTAGTTGCAATAGGTTTTTCTGAGCCAAATCCCTCATAATCAAGACGATAACTTTCTATATAATTACTTATTAAATAATCATAAACAGCCTTTGCTCTATTTTGTGATAAAGTTCTATTATGTTCATCACTACCAACATTGTCTGTGTGTCCATAAATATTTATATTTATATCTGGATTTAATTTTAAAAAATTCGTTAATTTTTTTAATTCAGGAATGGAAATTTTTTTTAATTTATAAGAGTCTGTTTCGAAAAAAATATTTTTTAAAATCACAGAACGTCCAATTTCTATGGGACTTAGAGGAATATTTTTTTTATAAGTTAAATATCCTTTTTTGGGAGCGAAACTTTCAGAATAAAACAAATAACCATTTTTTGAAACATTTAAAGCATAATATTTATTTGTCGGCAGACAAACAAGAAAATCTCCATTATTTTTGTCAGTTTCTGATTCTATAATAATTTCTTCTGTTTCCAAATTTATTAATTCAAATTTTGCATTCAATGGTAATTTTGTATCTGCATCGAAAACAATTCCTTTCATATAAGTTATTTCATTTGGTTTAATTTCTTCATAAAGTTTAAAAGAATAAATATCTTTTCCCATTCCATTTGAACGGTCAGAGCCAAAATATGCAAGGTCTCCTTTTGCATTTACAACTATGCCCATTTCATTTTCTTCTGTGTTTATAGGATAGCCAAGATTTTTTACCTTTTCAAATTTATTTTTTTTATTTTTCCTTGCAATAAACAAATCAAAACCGCCCATACCAACTAAACCTTCTGAAGAAAAATATAAAGTTTCATTATCCGGATGAATAAATGGAGACATTTCTTTTTTCTCTGTGTTTATGCTGTCTCCAAGATTTATTGGTTTTCCCCATTTTCCATTTTCTTTTAATTCACTTTTCCAAATATCCGCTTCTCCCATGCCTCCAATTCTGTTACTTGAAAAATATAAAGTTTTTCCGTCAGAAGAAATTGTCGGCTGAGATTCAAAAGACGGTGTATTAATGGGATCACCAATATTGACAGGTTTTTGCCATCTATTATTCACTCTTTCTGAAAAATAAATATCACAACTTCCTTTTCCATCTGGACGATTACATGCTGTAAAATACATTAATTTTCCATCTGATGAAATAGATTGAGCTCCTTCATTATCAAAAGTGTTTAAAGGTTTTCCGACATTAGTTGTTGGTGTCCATATTTTATTTATTTTAAAAGAAACAAAAAAATCTTCTTGTGTAGAATTTATATTCCTACTATCATTATTCGGAATTCTAACGGTTGTAACTAAAGTTTTTTCATCTGCTGTTATACTTGGCCAATAATCGTCATATTTTGTATTAACATTTTTTCCTAAATTTTGTGGGTCGAAAAGAACAGGATTTTTTACAGCTTTCGATGCAAATTTACATCTTATAAGTTCTTTTTTTGCCCGAAATTTGTTAATTTCATTTTTAATTTCATAAGATAAATAAGTTTCTAAATTTTCAAATGCTTCATCATATTGTTGTAATTTTACATAAGCTTCAGCTAAAAATTTATAACTAGCTGGATATAAATTTGGGTCTATTTCTATGGAGGATAAATATGCATCTATTACTAATTCATATTCTTTATTTGCATGATGAATCTTTGCAAGAAGCAAATAAGCTTCGACAAAATTTTCATCTATTTTTACTGCCTTTTCTGCTAATTCTAAAGCTTTAGAATTATCTATAGCATTAAAATATTTTACTGCAGCATGATATTTTTTTAAAGAACGACGAGAATTAGTAGAATATTTTTCAAAGTATTTTTTCTGAGATGAAATACTAAATGTAAATAAAATATTTAAAAAAAATACTAAAATTATTTTTATCATAATGAAAATTAAAAATTAAAAAAAAATTTTTTCAAAAATAATTCATTTTTTTTCAAAAATTTATCTATTTTTGCAAAAAATATTTTTATGAAATTTATAGCAGAAATTAACGTAATGCCATTGAAAGCATTATTAGACCCACAAGGTAAAGCAGTAAAACTAAATATGCATAATATTGGTTATAAATCTGTTGAGAATGTGAGAATTGGAAAACACATTACATTAGAATTAGAAGCTGAGAACAAAGATGATGCTAATAAAAAAGTTGAAGAAACTTGTAAAAAAATACTTTCAAATCCAATTATTGAAAGTTTTGAATTTGTAATTTTTAATAAATAAAAAAAAATGGCGTTTTATTTTAATGTTTTAAAATAAAAAACGTCATTCTTAATTTTTTGTGCTAACAAATTTTAAATTTTGAATTTATAATTTGTTCATATTCCCTCAGGATTTAAAAAATTCGGTTTTTTTGCAAAAAAAACCATAAAATACTCTAATAGCCACTACATTATAGTTGATGAGTTTTTATAAAAAAATTGATTTTATTTTAAATAAAATTAAAATAAAATTGTGAATAAATTTTATATAATATAAAAAATAAAAAATTGAATAATATAGTATATTATAAAAAAGTATTAGAAAATATAGAAAATAATTTTTCTATGGAAGACTCAGAAGAAATTAAAAAAGTTCTTTTGTTTGCTAAGAATAATTTAGAAAAAAAAGAATTTGAAGCATCTATCTCTGTTAATGAAATTATTATAGATAATTTTATGATGGGAAAAAATTCTATAATTAGTGTCTTTTTGTATATTTTGAATAAAAATAAAAAAATTTCTTTAGAAGAAATAGAAAAAAAATATAACAAAACTATAAAAAAAATAGTTCACGGAATAGTAAAATTATATGAAATTAATACTCGTGATATAGTTGATAAACTAGAAAAAAAAAAAATTAGGCGAGAGAATTTTTCTTTATCCTCAGAGAATTTTATAAATTTATTATTTATAATGACAGATGACATTCGTTCTATTATAATTCGTCTTGCTTTTCGTTTGTTTTTTATGCGTAATTTATATAAACTTCCTAAAAAAGAACAATTAAGAATTTCTAAGGAGACTATTTTATCACATTCTCCAATTTCGCATCGTCTTGGTTTATATAATTTAAAAACTGAGTTAGATGAATTAGCAATGAAGTATAGTAACAGAAAAACTTATATTTTTTTGACAAAAAAACTTGCTTTATCAAAAGTTAATAGGATTCAATTTGTAAAAAAATTTATTGAAAAAATTGATGAAAAATTAAAAAAAAACAATTTTTCTTTCGAAATAAAAAGTCGTACGAAATCTGTTTCTTCCATTTACAATAAGATGAAAGTTCAAAAGGTAAATTTTGAAGAAGTTTATGATTTGTTTGCCATTAGAATTATTATAAAGAATAGAAATTTTGAAGATGAAAAAATGCTTTGTTGGAAAGTTTATTCTATAGTTACTGATTTGTATGCTCCTAATCCTGAACGTCTGAGAGATTGGATATCTTCACCTCGACAAAGTGCTTATGAATCTCTACATACTACTGTTATGGGACAAAATGGTAAGTGGGTAGAAGTTCAAATTCGTACAGAACGAATGGACGAAATAGCAGAAAAAGGACAAGCGGCACATTGGAGATATAAAGGAAAAAATAATGACAAAAATAAACTTGACGCTTGGCTAAAGAAAATTAGAAGTTTAATAGAAAATACAGATTTAAAAAAAATAGATAAAAAAAAGGAAGAAAAAGCTGAGTTATATTCTGATGAAGTTTTTGTTTTTACGCCAAATAATGACTTGAAAAAATTTCCAGTTAATTCAACAATTTTAGATTTTGCTTATGGAATTCATACTAAAGTTGGTGAAAAATGTATAGGTGGAAAAATTAATGGAGAATTTTTCAGTATAGATACAAAATTAGAAAATGGAAACAAAATAGAAATTGTTAATTTAAAAAGCCAAAAACCAAAATTAAATTGGTTAAAAATTGCAAAATTAGGTAAAACGAGATCTAAAATAAGAATGTTTCTTAAAAAAGAAGAATTTAAGTTTTCAGAACTCGGAAAAGAAATTATAAATAGAAAATTTAATCAATTAAAGATTGATTTTAATAGCAAAAATATAGTGAAATTATTGAAATTTTTAGAATTTAAAACAACAAGAGAATTATATGATGCTTTTGGAAAAGAAGAAATTAACCCTTTAAAAATAAAAGAACTATTTACAGCAGAAGAAAGCAAAAAAAAATTGCCGTTTTTAAATGAAATTAATAATAAAGAAGAACCAAGCGAAGAAAAAGGAATTATTATAGATAAAAACTTACAAACAAGTTATGAAATATCTAAATGTTGTTCAGCAAAATCAGGTCAAAAAATTTTTGGTTTTATAACCGTAAGTAATGGAATAAAAATTCACAAAACAAATTGTCCGAATGCAAAATATATGATAAAAAAATATCCATACAGAGTCATAAAAGCAAGATGGAAAGATAATGAGGAATGAATAATGAGAAATGATTTTATTTAAACATAATTTTTTTCATTCCTCATTATTCATTCCTCATTTTTCATTATTTTTTCTTATATGTTTTTTTATTTGTAAAGTTTTGAGGAATTTTCATTAGGTTGAACTTTTCTTTCAAAACAATTAATTTTTCTTTAGATTTTTCAATTTTCTCTTTTACATCATTTATTAATGCCTCAGCATTTTTTGATTTTGCAAAAAATCCAATGTTATTTTCCCATAATTTAATATCATTCTCCAACTTAGAAATATCTTTTCTTAATCTATCTTTTTCTTTCTTCAATTTAAAACTCCCTTTAGGAGAATTTTGCATACTTTCTATCTTAATTTTAAAACGTTGATTTTCTACGTCTTCTGCACGGAAATTATCAAAACACTTATTTATTGCTTCTCTAAAATCCTTATAGATTTTATCTTTTTTTGCAAAAGGCACAAAACCTATTTCCATCCATTCTTTTTGGATATTTTTCAGTTTTTCTAAATCTTCAAAATCATTTCCAGATAATTTAAAATTATTAAGATTTTCAATTATTTCTAATTTTAATTTTAAATTTTCATCCTGAGAACTTCCTATACTTTTAAAATGTTTTTCTTTATTATTGAAAAAAGTATCACAAGATTTTCTAAAACGTTTCCATATTTTTTCAGATTCGGCTCTTGGAACTGGACCTATTTCTTTCCATTCTTTTTGAATGTTAATTAGATCTCCTGTGGTTTTTTTCCAGTCTTCACTATCTTGCAAAGATTCTGCCTGCATACAAAGGTCTATTTTTTGTTGCAAATTATCATTTTGCTCTTCTTTCCCTTGCAAATAAAATTCTCTTTTTTTATTGAAGAAATTATCACAAATTTCCCTAAATTTAAAATAAATTTTATTATTTTCTTTTCGCGGAGCAAAACCTATACTTTTCCAAATTCCTTGTATTTCTATTATGTTTTTGGATTTTTCATCCCAGTCTTTGTGGGTTTTATATTCCTCTTTTTCAATTTCTTCAACTTTATCAAGCAAAATATTCTTAGCTTTCAAATTAATTTCTTGCTGTTTTCTTTGCTCGTCGAAATAATCAAAATGTTTTTTATTGATTATAGTAGTTGCTTTTTTGAAACGCTCCCAAACTTCATCTTTTTTATTATGATGAACAGGTCCTAATTCTCTCCATTGCTCGTGATATTTCTGCAATAAACCAAAAGCTTTAATTACATTCTCTTCCAGTAGAAGTTCTTCCGCTTGTTCGCATAATTTTAGAGCATTTTCAAGATTTTTTTTCAAATCTAAATCTCTTAATTCCCTATTTATTTTTACAAAGTCATAGAATTTTTCTACATTGTGGTGATAAGTTTCCCAAAGATTTTTTAATTCTGTCTGCGGAACATTACCAATTTTTTTCCAGGTTTTTTGAAGATTTTTGAATTCATCGAAAGTCTTGTTGATAGATTCTTTTTTATTAACAAGATCTTTAATTTCTTCTATAATTTGAAATTTCTTTTTCAAATTATCTTCTTTATCTTTTTCTAATTTTAAATGATAAGAAGATTTTAACTCTTTGAACTTTTTATAAAGTTCTTTCATTTTGATTTCAAATTCATCTTTTTTTTCTTTGAAATCTTTTTTATCTCCATCTGTTTTTGCAAAATCTGCTTTTTCTTTTTCTTTTTCAAGATTATGTATCTTGTAAAAAGAAGACCTAATAATTTCTACATCTTTCTTAATATCAAAAACATCTTCATCTTCCTCTATTTGCATTAAACTCTCTAAGGCTTCAACCAGTTCCTTTTTGTTGTATTTAGAATAATTTATTGCTTCAGTTTTATTTTCATCTTTTACAGACGCAAGATTTTCCACAACTTTTTCATCTTTTATAGATGCAAGATTTTCTACAACTTCTTTATCTTTTACAGATGCGAGATTTTCTACAACTTCTTCTTCATCTTTTACAGATACGAGATTTTCTACAACTTCTTCATCTTTTACAGATGCGAGATTTTTCATAGCTTCGTCTTTTACAGGAGCAAGATTTTTTACAATTTTTTCAGTTGTAACTTCTACAGCTTTTTCAGTTGTAATTTCTACAGCTTTTTCTGTCGTTTCCACAACTTTTTTTTCAGATGTTATTTCTACAGTTTTTTCTGTCATTTCTACATCTTTTTCAGATGATAATTCTACAGTTTTTTCTGTCGTTTCTACAGCTTTTTCGCCTTTTTCAGACATCATTTCAGAATTAGAAGATTGTTTTTTGTCTTCTGCCAAGTAGTTATTTTCTTTTGTTTCCATTAAACAAAATTTTTTCAAAAATTTAAAATAAGCACTTTTTAAAAAAAAATTTAAAGTTACTTATTAATACATAAAATAATACAATTTCAATTTTTTTTCATAAAAAATCTATAAAAAAAAGCAAAGTTATAAATAATTTTTATAAAAAAAATTATTTATATAAAAATTGTTATTTTTTTTAATTTTATAAATGAATTTTTGTATATAGATAGAATTTTTTTGATTTTAATTTTTAAAATTATCATAATTTTTTAAAAAAAAATGTTAAAAACATTAAAATTTTGGACGATTTTTGAAAAAAATTTTTTTTTATTTGAAATTAAAAAACATTAAAATTTTGGACGATTTTTGAAAAAAATTTTTTTT
>JAOZVH010000218.1 GCA_029938235.1 Bacteroidales bacterium | reverse complement strand
ATATTTTTTAAATCAAAATAAAAAAAATTTTTTCAAAATTCGTCCAAAAATTTAACATTTTTTAATTTCAAAATAAAAAAATTTTCAAAATTCGTTCAAAATTTCAATATTTTTTAAATCAAAATAAAAAAAATTTTTTCAAAATTCGTTCAAAATTTTAACATTTTTTAAATTTCAAAATAAAAAAAATTTTTTCAAAATTCGTCCAAAAATTTAACATTTTTAAATTTCCAAAAAAAAAATTTTTTTCAAAATTCGTCCAAAAATTTAACATTTTTTAATTTCCAAAAAAAAAAATTTTTTTTCAAAAATCGTCCAAAATTTTAATATTTTTTAATTTAAAATGAAAATATTTTTTTTTCAGAATTCGTCCAAAATTTTAATATTTAAAAAAGACAACATTGGAGGTTAAAAAAACTCCAATGTTTGGTAGGAAAATGTAATGTTAAAAAATTTTTTCAAAATTCGTCCAAAATTTTAACATTTTTGTCGTATATTAGGAAAAAATTTATAATAAATTTAATTCTTTACCAATTTTAATAAAAGCTTTTATTGCTTTATCAAGTTGCTCTTTATTATGAGATGCTGAAATTTGAACTCTAATTCTTGCTTCATTTTTCGGAACTACTGGATAATAAAAACCAATTACATAAATTCCTTCTTTCAATAATTTATTTGCAAAAATTTGAGATAGCTTCGCATCATAAAACATTACAGCAATTATTGCAGAAGATGTTGGTTTTATATCAAAACCGGCATCTTTCATTTCTTTTAAGAAATAATCTGTATTATTATGTAATTTGTCTTGTAATTCAGAAGTTTCACTAACAATATCAAACATTTTAATTCCTGCATTCACAACCATAGGCGGAATGGAATTTGAAAATAAATATGGACGCGAACGTTGTCTAAGAATATCTATAATTTCCTTTTTTCCAGTTGTGAAACCACCTATGGCTCCACCAAAAGATTTTCCAAGAGTTCCGGTAATAATATCTGCTTCCCCTCTTAAATTAAACAATTCTGTTATTCCTCTACCTGTTTTTCCAACAACACCAGCAGAATGAGATTCATCTAACATTATTAGTGCATCGTATTTTTTCGCCAATTCAACAATTTTGTCCAGTGGTGGCACATTTCCATCCATAGAAAAAACAGCATCAGTAACTATCAAACGAAAACGCTGCTCCTGAGATTTTATTAACATTTTTTCAAGGTCTTCCATATCTGCATTTGCATAGCGATATCTTTGTGCTTTACAAAGTCGAACACCATCAATTATAGAAGCATGATTCAAAGAATCAGAAATTATTGCATCTTCTTTTGTTAATAAAGGTTCAAAAACTCCACCGTTGGCATCAAAACAAGCAGCATAAAGTATTGTATCTTCTGTTCCAAAAAACTTAGCAATTTTCTCTTCTAAAGTTTTATGCAAATTTTGAGTGCCGCAAATAAAACGAACTGACGACATTCCATAACCATAATTATCTAGGGCATATTTTGCCGATTCTATTAACTCATTGCTATTTGATAATCCAAGATAATTATTGGCACAAAAATTTAAAACTTTTTCTCCGCTCTCAATTTCTATCTCTGCACTTTGCGGACTAACAATAATTCTTTCGTTTTTATACAAACCAGCTTTTTCAATATTAGAAAGCTCTTTTTTTAAGTGTTCCTTAAATTTTCCGTACATTTTTTAAATTTTATTTTTTTTGAAAAATATTTTAATTAAGTTTTTTTGTGATTTCTTTTAACATAATTTCTGTCATTTCAGAAAGATTATATTTATGTCTCCATCCACCGTTTCTACGAGCAAGACTGTCATCTATACTTTTAGGCCATGAGTCAGCAATTTTTTGTCTGAAATCTGGATGATAAGTTATTTGAAAATTTGGAATATGTTTTTTAATTTCCTTCGATATTTCATCTGGCGTGAAACTCATACTCGACAAATTATAACTTGTTTTTATAGACAAGTTTTCTTTCTTGAATTCCATCAACTCTATAGTTGCATTAATTGCATCGTCCATGTACATCATAGGAAGTTCCGTATTTTTCGAAAGAAAACACTCATATTTTCCATTTCTAACTGCTTCATAAAAAATTTCAACAGCATAATCTGTTGTTCCGCCGCCAGCTTCTGCCTTATAAGAAATTAAACCTGGATAACGTAAACTTCTGACATCTAAATTATATTTATTATTATAATATTCTATCCAACGTTCTCCGGCAAGTTTACTAATTCCATAAACAGTATTTGGATCTGTAATGGTGTCTTGCGGAGTATTTTCACGTGGAGTACTCGGACCAAAAACAGCTATAGAACTTGGCCAGAAAATTTTATTTAATTTTTTTTCTACTCCAAGTTCAAGAATGTTGAAAAGTCCAGTCATATTTACTTCCCAAGACTTCATAGGATTTTTTTCTGCATTTCCAGAAAGTACTGCCGCAAGATGATATATTTCTGTTATTTGATATTTATCAATAACTTCAGATATTTTTTTTTTATCCAGAACATCGATAATTTCAAAAATTCCATCTTTTAAAAATCCTTCATTTTTAGAATAAATATCAGAAGCAATGACATTTTTCTCTCCAAAACGATTTCTCAATTCTAATGTCAAATCTGTACCTATTTGACCACAAGCTCCAAGAATAAGTATTTTTTTCATAAATTAAAAATTAAAAAAAATAAAAATAAATTAAAAAAAATTAAAAAAAAAATTTAATTTTGATTTTATAAAATTATAAAAATAATGCTTAGAAAAATAAAAAAAAATGATAATTTTTTATCCCTAGCAGGAAATTTAATTTTTTCTTTTTTAGGCTTTTTAAATATTTTTTTAATTGCTCGCTCTTTTTCTTCTGACGATTATGGAATTTGGATTTTATATCTAACTTCTATGAGTTTTGCTGAGATGATTAGATTTGGAATTTTACAAACTCCTATGGTAAAATTTTTATCGTCAAGCAAAAAAGAAAATAAAAATGAAATTATTGCTTCTTCATGGATACTTGGTTTATTTATAACTTTATTATTTTTCATTGTAATTTATACAATATATTTCTTTTTTTATGAAAAAATAAGCATTTCTAATTTTGATTTATTTTTTAAATTTTATCCAATTTTATCATTTTTAACTTTACCATCAAATATTGCATTATTTATTTTACAATCAGATGGAAAATTTGATAAAATTATTTTTTTACGTTTTTTTTCTAAGGGCTTTTTTTCTATCTTATTGATTATCAATTATTTTTATTTAGATTTGAATGTTGAAAATATTGTAATGGCTCATTTATTCTTTGCTTTTTTAACTTCCTTAATAAGTATTTTAAAATCTTGGTCTGCTATAAATTTAATTTTAAAATACAAAATTAAAAAAATTAAAGAATTAATGAATTTTGGTAAATTTAGTTTGGGAACTCTTATGAGTTCTAATTTATTAAAAAGTTCTGACACTTTTTTAATTGGAATTATGATGACAAAAGGCGATGTCGCTTTTTATTCAATTCCTTTAAAATTAATAGAAGTCTTAGAAATTCCAATTAGAAGTTTCGTTGCAGTAGCTTTACCAAAAATGTCGAAAGCCGCAAATCCTATAAATAAAGAAAAAGTAAAAGAAATTTTTTATAATTATTCTGGAATTTTAAGCATTTTAATAATTCCTATTTTGGCAATTTTATTTTTTTCCGGAGAATATTTAATTTACATACTTGGCGGAGAGAAATATATAAATTCTGTAAATATTTTTTATATATTTTTAATATATGGTTTATTTCTACCATTAGATAGATTTCTCGGAGTAACTCTTGACAGCATTAATTTACCACAATTAAATTTATATAAAACAATTTTTATGGCAATTATTAATATAATTGGAGATTTTATTGCTATTTATTTTTTCAAATCTTTGCATGCTGTTGCAATAGTTACAATTGTAAATGTTTTAATTGGAATTTATTTTGGAGTTTTTTTCTTGAAAAAAGAAATTGGAATAGAATTTTTTAAAATATTTTTTAATGGGAAAAATTTAGTGAAAGAAAATTTAATGAATTTAAAAAAATTTTTTTAAATTAAAAATGTTAGAAATTTTGCCGATTTTTTGAAAAAAAAATTTTTTTTATAAAATATTAAAATTTTGCCGATTTTTTGAAAAAAATTTTTTTTATAAAATATTAAAATTTTGGCGATTTTTGGAAAAAATTTTTTTAATAAATTATTGAAATTTTGGCGTTTTTTTGAAAAAAAATTTTTTTTTAATAAATCATTAAAAATTTGCCATTTTTTTGAAAAAATTTTTTTTAATTAAAAAAAATGAAATAAAATTATAAAAATAATTTTATTTTTTTAAAAAACCATATTCGTAAATTTTTGGTTCAATTTTTTTCGCCAAAATTTTTAATTTTCCTCGCAAATTTGTTATTAAATTCATATATTTTTTATCATTACTTTTATTATTCATTCTACCTTTTTTATTTCTTCCTTGAAAATATGCACGAATATCGTATAATGAAGCATTTACATTACAATAAAATTGTGTGTTATAATAAATCCAAATCTCACGTCCAACATTAAAAACATTTTTAGATTCATCAGAAAATTCTAAACTTTCTGTTCTTAATATTTTTTTTCCTAATAGATCGCCGTTTCCATTTGCTTTTAATTTTCCTTGAATAAATTTTACCATAAAATTACTTTCAAACTTTTCCTGAGAATTTACTTCACTTTCTGTAAATGGTATCCAGTGGTTTGTATTATTTTTTGACGAAATCCTATTTTGTCCATGAAATAAAGTAAAAGTTAAGCAATCATTTTGAAATTCCATATCTTTTTTCCATTTCTTTTTTGGGTGTAAAAACTGGTCTCTATCATTTATCCATGTTGATGGAATAATATTTTGTACTGTTAAATAAACAGAACTTGCAATAAAATTACATTTATTTATATTACAATAAAAATTTGTTGCTTTACTTTCTGACGAAGTTAAAAATACTAATGATTTATTTTGAAAATCATTTCTACCCATACTAATATAGCCAATTATATCGTCTTTAATATTTTGTAAAGATAACCATTTATTAATTTTTATTAAACTATCATAAGAATAAATATTTTTTTTCTGTATAAAAATTTTATTTTTATCAAAAACATCACTTATAGTTTGAATAAATTTTTCTTTTTTGTTTGTGTCCCATATTTTAAATCCAATAGGAAAACTTCCTTTTACATTATCAAAAGTATTAGCAGGAACAACAAAAGACTTTTCAAGTTTTGCTAAGAAAAAATTCCGCATATGTTTAGCATGCGACACAGATAATAGTTTTAATTTTGAAAATTCTGCAATTTTGCAATCTGTAATTTCAAAATAAATTCTTGTTAAAAATTGAGCATAAATCTCACGAGAAAAATTTTTTAATTTATTTTTATATTTATTATGTATTAAAGTATAACTATTTCCTTTTTTGCTGCTAGTTTTCATATTACTGCTTGCATCTGCATACGGCGGATTAATATAAATAACTAATTTTTTTCTTTTTTTTGGACTTTTAATAATTCTTTGTAAACCTTTCGGTAATTTAGAAAATTCATCATTCAAAAAATCAAATTGAAAAACATGTCTCTCTA
>JAOZVH010000041.1:14986-19435 GCA_029938235.1 Bacteroidales bacterium | reverse complement strand
ATAATTTCAAATAAAAAATCATAAAATTTTGGACGAATTTTGAAAAATTTTTTTTATATAATTTCAAATAAAAAATCATAAAATTTTGGACGAATTTTGAAAAAATTTTTTTTAATTTTTTAAAAGAATTTTTACTGCTTCATAAATACTTTCTTCGTCATATCCACATTCTTTATATAACTCATTTTGAGTTCCGTGTTCTATAAATTTGTCTGGAATTCCCAAGCGTTTTATTTTTATAAAATAATCATTTTCATTTGCAAATTCTAAAACAGCACTTCCTAAACCACCCAAAATAGTTCCATCCTCTAATGTAATTATTTTTTCATAATTTTTACAAGCTTTATGAAGCAAATTTTCATCTATTGGTTTCAAAAAACGCATATCATAATGTCCAATATTTATATTTTCTAAACTTAATTTTTCTCTTACTTTTGTTACAAAATTTCCTATAGCTCCTATACTTATAATAACAATTTTTTTACCATCGTTTAAAATTTGCCCTTTTCCAACTTCTAACTCTTGAAATTTTTTTTTCCAATTTATAAGAACTCCCTCTCCTCTGGGATATCGAATTGCAAAAGTTCCCATATTTTTCATTTGGGCTGTGTACATTAAATTTCTTAATTCTATTTCATTTAAAGGAGCAGAAATAGTCAAATTTGGAATTGAACGCAAATAAGCCAGATCAAAAGAGCCATGATGTGTGGCTCCGTCGTCTCCAACAAGTCCACCTCTATCTATACATAAAACTACATTTAATTTCTGTAAAGCAAGGTCGTGAATAACTTGATCATAAGCTCTTTGCATAAAAGTAGAATAAATATTACAAAATGGTAACATACCAGATTTCGCCAAACCAGCGGAAAAAGTTACTGCATGTTGTTCTGCAATTCCCACATCAAAAGTTCGTTCAGGCATTTTTTTCATCATAAAATTTAATGAACAACCAGTAGGCATAGCCGGAGTAATTCCAACAATTTTTTTATTTTTTTCTGCCAGTTCTATTATTGTCATTCCAAAAACATCTTGAAATTTTGGTGGTCTTTTATTTTTATTTTTTGATTTTAAAATTTCACCTGTTATTTTATTAAATTTTCCCGGTGCATGCCAAATGGTTTGATTTTTTTCTGCTTCTTTAAAACCTTTTCCTTTTTTTGTTATACAATGTAATAATTTTGGTCCGGGAATATTTTTTAAATCTTTTAAAATTTTACTCAAATAAACAACATCATGTCCATCAACAGGACCAAAATATCTAAAATTTAATGCTTCAAATAAATTACTTTGTCTTAGGATTATTGATTTAATACCATTTTCAATTTTTTGTATTAGTGCCTGAGTATTAGGTCCAAAGCGTTTTACTTTTCCAAGAAAAGACCATACTTCATCTTTAATTAAATTATAAGTTTTGGAAGTTGTAATATCTAATAAATATTCATTTAATGCTCCAACATTTTGGTCTATTGCCATATGATTATCATTCAAAATAACCAATAGGTCTGATTTTTGAATTCCTGCATTATTCAAACCTTCAAAAGCAAGACCTCCGGTCATTGCACCATCTCCAATAACCGCTACAACATGTTTTTCTTTTTCATTTTTCAAAGTATTCGCAACAGCCATACCAAGAGCAGCAGAAATAGAAGTGGAAGAATGTCCAACTCCAAAAGCATCATATTCACTTTCCTTAGGATTTGGGAAACCACTAATTCCTTTATATTTTCTATTTGTATGGAATTTATCTTTTCTACCAGTTAAAATTTTATGTCCATAAGCTTGGTGTCCGACATCCCAAATAATTTTATCTCTGGGAGTATCATAAATATAATGTAAAGCAACCGTCAATTCAACAACCCCAAGACTGGCACCAAAATGTCCGGGCGAAGAAGAAACAATATCTATAATAAATTGTCTAAGTTCATTACTGATTGATTGTAAATTCTCTTCTTGTAATTTTCTTAAATCACTTGGATAATTAATGTTTTTTAAAAAATTTGTCATTTTTTTTGAAAAAAAATTTTTTTTAAAATTGTAAAAAAAAATTGATTTTTTAATAAAAAATTTTTTTTTTATTATATTGCAATTTTATTAAAAAAAAAAAAATGATAAAAATTATTAATTTAGAAGAAAAAAATAAATTTAAAATTATTTTAGAAGAAGATTTAACTATAAATACTATAGAAAATACTAGGGAAGAAATTGATAAAATTTTCGAAAATTGCGAAGAACTTTTGGTAGAAGTGAAAAATGTGCAAGAATTAGATTTAACTTATTTGCAATTATTTTATTCTTTATATGAAAGTTTTAAAAGTGTTAATAAAAAAATTAATTTTAATTTTAATTTTTCAGAAGAATATAAATCTTTAATTCGTTTTATTGGTTTTGATAAAGTTTTAAATAAAATAAAATAAATAATTTTATGAAAAAAATTATTTTAGTAGTAGATGACTCTGAAAGCATCAGAGAGGTTGTTCGTTATAATTTAGAAAGTTATGGTTACAGTGTGATATTGGCTACAGACGGTGAAGATGCTTTGAGTTTTTTAGATGGACGAGAAATTCATCTTGTTATTACTGATTTGCATATGCCAATTAGAGATGGAATAGGTTTAATAAAAAAAATTAGAAAAATTCCAAAATATAAACGTATTCCAATATTATTCTTAACAACAGAATCTCAAAAAGAAAAAAAAATGGAAGCAAGAAAAGCCGGAGCAACAGCTTGGATTTTAAAGCCATTTGTTCCGGAAGTACTTTTATTTTCTGTCAATAGAGTTATAAGAAGAAGATTTTAAATAAAAAAATTATGAGTTTATTAAGAGCTATTTTTTGTGTTATTTTTCCACCACTCGCTGTTTTTGATAAAGGTTGTGGTTCTATTATAATTGTTTTAATATTAACTATTGCTGGATGGATACCTGGTGTAATTGCAGCTATAGTTATTGTAAATTCAAACAAATAAATTTATTATAAAAAAAATATTTTATATTAAAAAATAAAAATTATGAATTTAACAAGGATTATTGTTAGTGTTATTTTACCACCACTTGCTGTTTATGATAAAGGTTGCGGCTCAATTCTTATAGTCGCTGTATTAAGTTTTTTTTTCTGGGTTCCCGGAATAATATCAGCTTTAGTTATTTTGAGCTTAGATGATAAAAAGAAACAAAATTTAGAAAATCAAAATAATTTTGTTGGAGGCAATATGAATTATCAACAACAAAATCAATTTCAACATAATAGAAATTATGGATATGGAAATATGAATTTAGAGCAGAGAGTTTTGCAAATTGCTTCTGAAAATGAACCTATGACTTTAAGAGAAATTGTTATGAAAACTGGGTCAAGCATAGACGAAGTTGAAATAATTATGAAAAAACTTGTAAATAAATTAATTGCTAAAAAAGTCATAAAAATGAACGGTGAAATTATGTATGATTTTTATAGTAATATTCAGAGAAGAACAATTACAGATCAACAAGTTGAAACTTTATTAAATATTTCTAATAAATTAACTATAAAAGAATTAGCAATTAAAACAAATACTAATGCATCTATCGCAAAAGAAAAATTGAGCGAAATGTATCTTAATGGAAAATTAGAAATGAGAGAAGAAAATGGAGAAATTTTTTATTTTGTAAATTAAATTATAAAAATAAAATTTTTTCAAAATTTGCCGTTTTTTTTATTTTTTTATAAAAATTGTCGTTTTTTTCAAAAAATTATTTTTTTTTTTTTAATAAAATTTTATCATTAATATATATTGCGGTATTTTTTTAATATAATAATTTTATAAAATTTTTTATGCCTAGAATATCATTTTTTAATGGAATAAAAATAAATATATATACGAATGAGCATCCCCCACCTCATTTTCATGCTATTTATGGAAAAGATGAGGCAATGATATCCATTTCCAGTTTAGAAATTATCAAGGGAAATTTAAAAAATTCACAATATAAAAAAATTAGAAATTGGGCAATTAATTATCAAAACGCTTTATTAAGAATTTTTATAGAATTAAATCCAAATTTAAAATGAAGAATTTACCAAGAATAACAGAAATTATTAAAATAGAAGCTTTTAAAATTACATGTAGGTGGACAACTGGAGAAATCAAAGTTATGGATTTTGAAACAGAATTCTCAAAATGGAAAACTGATAATCAATTATTTTTATTAAAATTAAAAAATTTTAATAAATTTGAAAATGTTGCTATTAAGGATGGTACTTTGCAATGGAATTCCATAAAAGTATGTTTTACAGCTTTAAATGGTGAAAAAGTTACTAATTTTTTAGACTTAGACCCTGATATGCTTTATAAAAAAAGCAATTCTCTTGATAAATATCAATTAATTTTTAAAAAAAAGTATAAAAATCCTATTATGTATCAAGCATGAACGCTTGATTTTTTTTAATTATTTTATAAAAAAAAATTTTTTCCAAA
>JAOZVH010000041.1:0-14886 GCA_029938235.1 Bacteroidales bacterium | reverse complement strand
AAGCATGAACGCTTGATTTTTTTTAATTATTTTATAAAAAAAAATTTTTTCCAAAATGGCGTTTTTTTTTAATTATTTTATAAAAAAAATTTTTTCCAAAATGGCGTTTTTTTTAATTATTTTGAACCAAAATTTTTTTTCCAAAACGGCGTTTTTTTTTAATTATTTTATAAAAAAAAATTTTTTCCAAAATGGCGTTTTTTTTTAATTATTTTATAAAAAAAAATATTTTTCTAAAATGCCGTTTTTTTTAATTATTTTGCAAAAAAAATTTTTGGACGAATTTTGAAAAAAAATTTTGGAATATAAATAATATTAATATTTTAAATTAATAATTATGGAAGCAGTTCAACAGCAAATTATGGATTTTAAAAGGAACAAAATTTTAATAATGCCTTAGATATTGTTTTCAAAGATTATATACGCTATAAATTATATTATCTGGAAAATGAAAATAATAGATACAAAATAAAGTGGGGAATGACATTTGAAGAATTTGAGAAAAAATCAATTAATATGCAAGATGGAATGTCTTTTGAAACAGAACAAGAATATTATCAGTGGGAAGCAGTTATTACAGAATTTGGATATTTTAAAAATAAATTGCAACTATGGAAATAAATCAATTTTTATCAGAATTAAATACAAATTTAGAAAAATTGAATTTTATTGATAATGTGAAAATTGAGAAAAACAATCTATTACTTATATTAAAATTAAAATAACATTAAAACCAAAAGGATTCCTAAGTATTTGGTATAACTCAATAAGAAAAACACAATCTTTCAATATTATTATTGAAAATCGTAGAAAATGGGGTTTTGATTTCGATAATAGAATTGGTTGGCATGAACATACAATAGAAAATCCAAATTTGCATGTATCTTCAAAAATGAAAACTATTCCTGAAATAATAGATAAATTAAAAAAAATATGGAAATATATAAATTATTTAAATTTTAATATTTTTTTATTCTGAAAAAAAATTTTTTTTCAAAAATGGCGTTTTTTTTTAATTATTTTATAAAAAAAAAATTTTCAAAATGCTGTTTTTTTTAATTTTTTGGAAAAAAATTTTGGAATATAAATAATATGAACAATTTAAATTAATTGTTTTATATACCTTAAAAATTATATTTTCATCTGAAAAATGAAAATAATAGATAGGAAATAAAGTGGGAATGACATTTGAAGAAAATGTAAAAAATTAATTATTATGCAAAAGAAATTTATAAAAAAGACTATTATTTTTGTATCATTTAATGTTTTCTTATTATTTATTTTTAGTTTTTTTGATAATATTGACAAAGATAATAATAATAATTTTAATATTTTAAGTTTACAAAATAAATCAAGATTTGACTCACTTGATATTCTTTTTATAGGTAATTCTTATTGTTATTCAGGAATTGTTCCATCATATTTTGACAGTATTGGTGTTAAAACTTATAATTTGGGTATAGCAACTTCTGGACCATATTTTTATGAATTAATCACAAATGATTATTTAGAATTTACAAAAGAGAAACCAAAATCTATTTTTATTTTAGTTTCTCCTATATCATTTTCAAGTAAGGCAGATAATTTTTTTGCTTATCATATTCATAGATATTTACAACAACCAACTTCTAATATAGAAATTTTTTATAAATATGAAAAAAGTATTTTTGATATGTATAAAAAAAGTATTAGAAAAGCTTCTGGAAATTTATTGAAATTTTTTTTTACATATGAAGAAATACATTATAATATTTCATTGAAAGGTTATTTTCCTTATAATAATAATAAGGTTTCAAATCAAAAAATTATTCAAGAAACAGAAGATTTTTATTTACCACTTAAAAAAGAAACTTTTAATATTCATTATTTTGAATACCTAAAAAAATATGCAGAAGAATTAAGCTCAAAAAATATTACAGTTGTTTTTTACGAATTACCAACAAATTTACTTAATAATTATTTTAATGACAAATATTTATATGACTACAATATCTCTTTAAAAGAATTAAAAAATAAATATATTTATCTATCAAATGATTTAGAACTTAAAAATACTTATTTTAGGAATATAGATCACATGAATAAATATGGAGCAGAAGTTACAACATTAAGAATGATTGAAAAATTAAAAGATATAAAGGATTTAATGTATTTATTTAAAAATAATAATTAAAATAAAAAAATTTTTTTCAAATTCGTCCAAAATTTCAATAATTTTTAATTTGAAAATAAAAAAAATTTTTTTTCAAAAATCGTCCAAAATTTTAATATTTTTTTTTTATAAAAAAAAATTATAAATATGATATTTTTTTAATTTTGTTTTTATTGAAAATAAAAATATTTTGTTAATATTAAAAATAAAAATTCCAAAAATATGAATTTGTATAAAATTACTACAATCTTAGTTTTAATATTATTATTATCATCATCTATAATTTTTTGTCAAAATGTAGTTATAAATGAATTTATGGCAGATAACGAGACAACTATTCAAGATGTAGACGGTGATTTTAGTGACTGGATAGAACTATATAACAATAGTGATTATCCTATAAATTTACTAAATTACAATCTGTCTGATGATATAGAAGAGCCAAATAAATGGACATTTCCTGAAATAATTATTTCAGGAAATAGTTTTTTATTAATATTTGCATCTAAAAAAAACATCTTGGATACAAATGAATTACACACAAATTTTAAAATTTCGTCAAGTGGTGAAGATTTATTTTTATCAAATAGTTCTGGTGAAATTATAAGTCAATTGTCGCCTATTTCCTTAGCAACGGATAAATCTTATGGACATTTTCCTGATGGAAGTAACAATTTTTTAGAATTATTTAATCCAACTCCTAACAGTTCTAATAACATAAATAATCAATTATTATTTTCTAATGAAAGTGGATTTTATAAAGACCCTTTTCATCAAAAAATTACATCTTTGTCTGGTGATTCTATTTTTTACACATTAAATAATGCTGAACTTCCAAAGAATATTTCGGATATTTATGAAGATTCATTATTTATGAATTACAGATATAACTCAGCTAATTATTTCTCGGAAATTCCAACAACTCCGGATCAATCTTTAATTGATCATAAAGCATGGGAGTCTCCTGTTGGTTTAATAGATAAAGCAAATATTTTAAGATGTGCTTCATATAAAAATGGTATAAGAACAAGTAAAATATATACTAAGACATTTTTTGTTGACAGTACTATTTTTGAAAAATATAATTTACCTATAATATCCATTATAACTGAAGAAAATAATCTTTTTGATAATGATAGCGGCATTTATGTTCACGGAATACATTTTAATGAAAATAATCCACAATATTCAGGAAATTGTTTTCAGCGTGGCGATGATTGGGAAAAGCCAGTACATATAGAATACTACGAAAAAAATGGTATTTTAGGATTTTCTCAGAATGCAGGAATTAGAATACATGGAGGAAAAACAAGACAAGCATCTCAAAAATCATTAAGATTATATTCAAGAGAAGAATACGGTGAAAAATATTTTAATTATAAATTATTGCCACAAAAGGAAAATAATAAATATAAAAGATTTTTACTAAGAACAACTTTAGGCTCCTGGACTCACACAATTATTTCAGATGTTTTAGCACATGAAATTGTCAGAGATTTAGATATTGAATATCAAGATTATCAGCCTGTTGTTGTTTTTATCAACGGAGAATATTGGGGAGTTCATACTTTAAGAGACAGAATTGACGAAAGATATATCGCATATCTCTATGATTTTGATAATGATGATATTGTTATGGGAGCAGATGAAAATTATAAAGCTCTTATTGAATTTATTGAATCAAATGATTTATTTTTTGATGATAATTACGAATATGTAAAAACTCAAATGGATATGAGTAATTATATTGATTATCAAATATCTGAGATGTTTTTTGCTAATTATGACTGGCCTGCTAATAACATAGAAATATGGAGAAATAAAGTTACAGAAAGTAAATGGAGATGGATATTTTATGATATAGATGCAGGTTTTAAAAGTTATAATTATAATTATAATATGTTTAATCATACAACTGTCAATGACAGTAGTATTCATTGGCCTAATTCTCCGGAATCAACTTTTCTTTTTCGAAATTTATTGAAGAATAATGATTTTACAAAAACTTTTATTGACAGATATGCTGAAATTTTAAATAATAATTTCATTATTGATACTATGATAAAAAAATTAAATTCAATAAAAAATTTATATAAAAATGAAATTCCAAATCATCTTTATAGATGGCATTTTCCAGAAAGTTTTTCAAAATGGGAAAATGACATTGAGGATAATTTATTATTTTTTATTGAAAATAGATCTTGTGAAATAGAAAAAAATATAATTAACTTTTTTAATTTAACCGAGTTTGAATTTGATTTTCATTGTGTTGATTATACAGATATAATTGAAAAAGATGATAAATTAATAATAGCCCCAAATCCAAATAATGGAAAATTTTTCATTCATAGCAAATTCACAGAAACAATTAAAGGAAATATTACAATTTCAGATATTACCGGAAGAATTTTATATAATGAAAAAAGTATTTCTTTAGATGAAAATGAAAGAGTTTATTTCTCAATAAACTTAAAAAATAATACTTACATTTTAAATTTTAGAAGTGATAGCTTTTCAGTAGTTAAGAGATTAGTAATTATTAATTAGATATTAATATTTTTTATAAAAAAAAACCAAATTTAATTTCTTAAATTTGGTTTTTTGTCGGGGTGGCAAGATTCGAACTTGCGACCTCCTGCTCCCAAAGCAGGCGCGATAACCGGGCTACGCTACACCCCGAATTTTGCGGAGAAAGAGGGATTCGAACCCTCGGTACCCAAAACAGGTACGCCAGTTTAGCAAACTGGTGGATTAAGCCACTCTCCCACCTCTCCATCAATATCCTGTCAAAGAAAGCACAAATGTAAAACGATTTTTTTAAAAAACAAATTTTTTAAATGTTTTTTTCAAAAAAAAATTATTCATACCTAGAAAAATTCTCTAACATACAATTGTCTAGGAAATTGTATGTTTTCTTCCCAAAATTCTAATATTTTGATGTAATTTTAAATTATTTATTTAAAAAAATCACAAAAAAAATTTATAAGAATATTTTTTTTTTTTGAAAAAAACAAATATTTAAACATTTTTAAAATTAAAATAAAAAAATGACTAAATTTTTTATAATTAAAAATAATTTCATTAAAACGATAAATATAAAAATAAATTATACGCCTTATTAAAAATATTTGACCATGATGCTTTGAAAAATAATGAAGATCGTTTATGTCTTTAATAAAAATTTTTCAATTCATTTATAGGATATTAAAATAAACAAAATAGCCGACATAGATAATCCACATTTGGAAAAACAAATAGAGTCTATATGCATATAAAAAGTTTTTAATAAATGTATAATAAAATATCTTTTATAAATCTAAATATTAGAAAAAATAAAATGATAATTGAGTTCAAAAAATTAAAAGAAAATAATTTCTCAATTTCTATGATTATGAATAAAACAAAATTATCAAATAAGAAATTGAAAAATTATAAAAATTTCTTTTTCAAAATTTTAATAAAAAATCAAAAATTTAGAAATATTTTAATATTTTCCAAAAACGGCACATTTTAATGATTTTTTATAATTAAAAAAAAAATTGGTTATGGAGTATTCCTTCTGTTAACAGATCTGTTGTTACGAGAATTTTTTTATTCTCATAATTCAAAACAGCAGCATCATCTCCTATTGATTTAATTGTTGTTTTATTTTTTGATTTAAAATTTTTTGTCAAATGTTCAATCAAAGCAAATTCTTTTAAATCAGAAATTTTTTGAAATTTTTTATTTTCTTTTTTCATTTTTTATTTCTATATATGAAACAAATAAATTTTCATAAAAATACCATTTTTTTATGAATTAAAAAAAAAATTTTAACGGCAATTTTTTTAAGATTTTTTTTAATGAAAAAATTTTTTTTTTGAAAAAACGCCATTTTTTTATGAATTTTTTAATATTAAAAAAAAAATTTTTTGAAAAAACGCCATTTTTTTATGAATTTTTTAATATTTAAAAAAAAATTTTTTTGAAAAAACGCCATTTTTTTATGAATTTTTAAATATTAAAAAAAAATTTTTTTCCAAAAACGCCATTTTTTTATGAATTTTTAAATATTAAAAAAAATTTTTTCCAAAATTCGTCCAAAATTTCAACATTTTGTAATTTCAAAATAAAAAATTTTTTTCCAAAATTCGTCCAAAATTTCAACATTTTGTAATTTCAAAATAAAAAAATTTTTTCAAAAAAACGAAAAATTTTAATGATTTTAAATTTTCATTCCCATAACAAGAACATCGTCAATTTGTTTTACTTGACCTTTCCATTTTTTAAATTCATATTCTAAAATTTCTTTTTGTTTATTCATATTTTCATTTTGAATTTCCGAAAGCAATTTCTTAAAATTCTTTTTCATAAATTTCTTATTTTTTTCGCCGCCAAATTGATCTATAAAACCATCAGAAAAAATATAAAGTTTGTCTTCTTTTTCCAATTGAATTTCGTGATTTGTAAATGATTTCTCTTTACGGTAAACTCCTATAGGTTGTCTATCAGCTTTATATTCTATCATTTCATTATTCCTAAATAAATACAAAGAATTATTTGCTCCCGCAAATTGTAAAAAATTGGTTTTTGTATTCAAAGAACAAAAAGCTATATCCATACCTTCTTGTCGTTTACTTTCTGAATTTTGATTCAAAGATTTTTTTATTTCTTCTCTTAAAATATCTAATGTTTTTCCAGCTTGATTTATTTCTTTTTTTGCAACAATTTCATTTAAAAAAGAAATCCCAAGCATACTTACAAAAGCTCCGGGAACTCCGTGTCCAGTGCAATCTGCAGCAACAAAAATAAAATTCTCTTTGACTTTTTTTGCCCAGTAAAAATCTCCACTGACAACATCTAACGGTTTGAACATTATAAAATAATCCGATAAATTATTTTTAAATAAATCTAAACTTGGCAAAATAGCATCTTGAATTTTCTTCGCATAATTAATACTATCTTTTATATGTTTATGACTTATTTCTATTTTTTCTTTTTGTTTAGAGACTTGTTTAAATATGATTTGTAACTTTGAGTTTGCTAAACTCAGAGCTTTTGTTCTTTGATTTACTTTATTTTCTAAGTTTTCATAAAGAAGAGCATTTTCTATGGAAACTGCAATTTGTCCTGAAAGCATATTTAGAACCTCTTGTCTTTCTCTTGTAAATGCACCTGTAGTAAGATTATTTTCAAGATATAAAACACCATATAAATTATTTTGTTTTATAATTGGCATAACAAGCACTGATAATAATTGATTTTTTATAATATACTCATCCTGAGTAAATTGTCCTTCATTCACCGCATTAGAAAGTACAATACTGCTTTTGGAATTTACAACATAATTGATAATAGATTTAGATATGTCATTATATTTAGAAATCGGAATATTTTGTAATGCAAAATTTTCTTTTTTCTCAATATTTATTTTTGCTTGTAATTTTAACTCTTTATCTACCATCAAAAATAACAATCCTTTTTGTGCTCCTGCATTTTCAATTACGATTTTCATTAATTTTTCCATTAATATATCAAGCACAATCTCTCCAGAAATAGTTTGTGATGATTTGACAATGGAAAGTAAATCAAGTGAACTTCCTCCTTTTTCCAAAGAACTTACAACTGTAGCTGTAGTAGTTGTTTTATTTGCATTATCTGTTTTTTCTCTAAGTTGTTCATTGGATATTTTTAATAAAAAATTAGGATATTTTTTTTCAAGAAATTTATTTTTTGCATTTGCACCCCATTTTTCATAATGATAATTAGCTTCTTTCATATAAGCCTCAGCAGCTTTTTCTTGACGTATTTCTAAGTAAAATTTGGCAGTTAATTCGTTCGCAAAAGCAGTATCTCTATACCATTCATTTTGATGAGCGTTTTTAATTGACATTTCATAGCAAATTAATGCTTCTTTAATATTTCCTTTGTATTTTTCCATTTCGGCTTCCATCAATTTAAAAATATGAAAATAATTTTTTGGATTATAATTTGCTAATTTTTCCATATTTTTATATTCTTCTTTCATACGTTTAAGAAGTTCTTTTTTTGAAATGGAATGTTTGGATAAATTAGATATTAAAGCGGAAGCAGTATAAAATGCAATTTTAGAAAACATAACAACATACAATAATCCTATGAATGCTTTTTTTATTTTGTCTGTTTTTTTTACATAATGATATGCTTTTTCGTATTCTTCATAAAACAAATAAATATCTGCCTTATTAAAGAAATAGACTGCTGTACCAATTATATAATTCCTTTCCTGCATACCTTTCAAAATATTTTCTCCGTCAAAATTTTCATCATTTAAAGAAAATTGTTCTTTTGTTTCTCCCATAAAATTACGATATTTTTGTAGGAAAAAAATATAAGTATATTTTGCATCTTTATAATTTGTATCATGCACAATAGACATGTATTTTGTCTGTCTTTCTATGAGAGATTTAAGATGAATTTTAGGATTAAAAGTTAAATAAGTTCCAGCACAATAAGCAAGGTAAAATATATCACCAGACATAAAACCCGCTTCTATTCCTTTTTTTAACCATTTTGTTAATGTACTCCAATGAAAATTCAAATGTTGTGTTAAAGCACAATAAGCAGCAATAACACGACACTTATATTCACTATTTCTCAATTTTTCATTAACAGCTAAAGCTAATTTACCAAGTTCAAAACTGGACTTATAATCTCCGAATGCAATACTAAGTAACATACCATAAGCAATATAAGCATAAGATGATTCTGGCGAATTTCCATATTTCAAAGAAATATTAACTACTTTAAGATTTAATAAGCCAAATAAATTTTCATTACCGAGCGTATAAGCTGTACCAGACATATCGCTTATTAAGCGTGTAGCTGCTTGCTTTTCCTTGTCTTCTAAAATAGGTAGACCAATTAAATCTTTTATTTCTTTATGTTTTCTTAGTCTTATTTTTGCAATAATAATTTCTTTAAGAATACTTATCATTCCTACTTTTTCAGATATTTTTATGCCTAATAATGCTAAACCTTTGATACCTTCTTTTACAGCTTCTCTTGGTTTACTTATAGTTGTATATTGTCTTACAAGTATAGAAATAATATCTGCTTTCTCATATTTTGATTTTGAATTTTTTAATAATATATCTATGGCTTCCTTAGCTTCTTTGTATTTAAAAACTTGATAAGCACATTGAGAATAAGACTTATATAGATTAAATGTAAATTGGTAATTATCTATCCATGTGCTTTCATGAAGCAAAGAAATAGCTATTTCAAAAAAATTAAATGCTATCAAATATGCAGATGATAATTGTGCTTTGTTACCTGCTTGATAATTTAATAATGTAAGTTGTTTTTTCTCTTCATCACTTTCTATTAATGTTCTACCAATATTAAAATGATTAACGATTTCTATTAGATGTTCTTCTTTATTTTCTTCATTTATATTTTTTAAAATAAGTTTTCCTATTTTAAGATGAGTTTCTTTTTTTTTATCATTATCAATTAAAGCATAAGCCGCCTGTTGAATTCTATCATGTTGAAATTCATAAAAAATATTAAATTTTTCATTTACATCCGAATAAATTATTTTATTTAGATTACCCTTAGAAAAAATAATTTCTTCTTCTAATGCTTTCCATAGTGAATTTACAACTTCGGTAATTTCTTTTTTTAGAATAAAAGATAAAGTCTTTATATTAAATCGATTACCTATACAAGATGCAACTTTTAATACAGATAAACAATCATCAGGTAGTTTTTTTATTTTGGTTAGCATAAATTCCACAACATTATCTGAAATTTTTATTTCTTTAATTTCATTTAGCTTCCAATCCCATTTTCCTGTATTTTTATTAAATTTAAAAAACTTTTCTTTGTAAAGATTTTTTAAAAATTCGTTGATAAAAAATGGGTTTCCCTTAGTTTTTTGAAAAACAATATCAGATAAATCTTTTACTTTTTCAGGACTATAATTTGTTGTTTCTGATATAAGTTGAGAAACAGCATTTTTTTTTAAAGTTTCTAATTTAATTTTATTAAAAACCTTTGTTTTAGATATTTCATTCAACATTAAATCAAATGGATCTCCCTCTTTTACTTCATTATCTCTATATGCTAATATCAACATAAAATGAGGAACATCTTTTGTCATTAAATCCTTAATTAAATTTAAAGATGCTTGATCGCTCCATTGTAAATCGTCAAGAAAAATTACAAGCGGATGCTCTTTTCTCGCTATAACTTTTACAAAATTACGAAAAATCATTAAAAAACGATTTTGTGATTCTGTAGGATTAAGTTCTTCTACCTTTTCTTGTTTACCAACAATTTGCTCAATTTTAGGAATTATGTCAATAATAATTTGCCCGTTATTAGAAAAAGAATTTAATATTTTTTTTCTCCATCTATCTAATTTTTCTTTTGGTTCACTTAGAAATTCTTTAATTAAATTTTCAAATGCTTGTGAAATGGCATTATAAGGAATATCTTTTTGAAATTGGTCAAATTTACCTTTGATAAAATATCCCTTTTTGTTAATAATTAATTTTAATATTTCATTAACTAACGATGATTTTCCAACTCCAGATCGCCCAGTAACTAATAATAACTTAGATTTTTCCGATATTTTATTGAAATTATCAATTAGAATATTTAATTCTTCTTCTCTACCATAAAGTTTCTGCGGAATTTTGAATTTATCAGAAAAATCTTTAGTTGCAATTTCAAATGATTCAATTTTATTATTTTTATTTAATTGAAACATACATTTTTCCAAATCAAATTTTAAACATACAAGACTTTGATAACGTTTTTCAGCATTCTTTGACAATAGTTTTAAAATTATTTTAGATAAAGTTTCTGGAATTTTCAAATTAATTTTACTTGGCGAAAGAGGTTTTTTTGCAATATGAGAATGTAAAAGTTCCATAGAATCCTTTCCATAAAAAGGCAATTTCCCACTTAAAATTTCATAAAATAATACACCTAAAGAATATAAATCAGTACGGTAATCTATCGGTCTATTCATCCTACCTGTTTGCTCTGGAGAAATATAATTCAAAGTACCTTCTAATTGTTCTGGACTAAGAATTTCGGCAATTTCATAAGATAACTGAATAGATATTCCAAAATCTATAATTTTTAATTTATTATTTTTATCCCATAAAATATTAGCTGGATTAATATCTTTATGAATAATGTTTTTATTATGAATTTCACCAAGAATATCAGTAATTTTAATGGCAATTAATAAAAATTCTTTGAATGTAATTTTTTTTGAATTAATAATATTTCGCAGAGAGTTTCCGTCAAAATAATCCATTATTATTAATAAACTATTTTTGTGTTCTTTTAATTCACATCTCCCATTAAAATTAACTATTTTATTAATTTCATATTCTTTTCTAAACTTTGATAATTCTTCAGAAGAAGGATATGTTTTATTTAATAATTTAATAATAACACTTTCACCACTACCAATATGAACAGCTCTAAAAATTTTAGATTTTTTACTTTCATAAAGTAAATTAGAAATTTGATAACCTTCTACAAAGAAAACATTTTCCATGATATTTTTTTAAAAAAAATTATTAAAATTTTGGTATTTTGAAAAAAAATTAAAAATTAAAATTATATTCTTGAAATTTATCAAGAATATAATTAAAAAAAACAAACTTATTTATACTACTCAACATCATCTAAATCTTGCATAAGTTCTAACAATAAATATTGAATAATTGTAAAAAGAATAATGATAATATAAGTAACAGGATTTTTATAAATTGGAAAAAGATGTTCAAATATTATCGTGAAAGTTTTGAATGGTTCAGTAAATACATCCCATGAATTAAGTCTTAAAATACGACCTAAATAAATTCCAAAGCTACTAAGTAACAAAGAAGCAATTATAACTGCATTAGTTATTTTGCGACTTGTTTTTTTGTATAATACTACTTGTATCAACTTTAAAGAATAAAATCCAAAAAACAAAGATAACATTGAAAATGAAAATATAAATAAAGTTTCATAAATAACTGTAGTAGAAGTAGAAGGGACATGAATTAGGTCAGTAATCATATATGGAGAATTTGGGTAAAATAAAAGCCACAATCCACAAGCTAAAATTGTTACAAGATTATTTACTTTTTCTTCAAATATTTTAAGCAAAAATGCCAAAAAAAACGGCACAAAACCAAGAAATAAATTCCAAACTAAAAAGTTATAATTTGTATTGCCTTCTACTTTGTTTCTAATTAATAAAAATAGAAAGCAAAATATAGTGAATAAAAATAAAACTTTAATATATTTTATAGATATAATTTTCTTTAACATAATAATTATTTTTTAAATTTTAATTATCTTTAGATTTAAAAATATTTATACTTGGATCAAATCCAAAAATATAAGAAGCAAGAAGCCACTGTAACCAACAAACCATACCAAAAAATAAATATCCAAAATATCCAACTAAAGGCATTTCTGAGAACAAATGAACTTTATCTAAATATGAAATAGCATATTTCCAATAATTTGGATTAGCTGGTACACTACGAAAAGCTTCACTTCCGTGATTCCAAAACTCCCAAAAAAAAGCATTAAAAAATGCAGCCATTGCAATTAAAAAAACGCTTGTCCAATTACCTTTTACGATAGGTGTAAAAATTGTCCAACGATTAGAAAGACTCATTGCAGCAGCAGTAATAGGAATAAGACTTAACCATAAAGCAGGATATAAAAGGAACGGAAATATTCCCATAAAAAATGCTAAGGCTAAACCTGATATTAATATTAATATTTGTAGGTTTTTCGAAAATTTTAATTTAAAACCATTTGCATAACGAAATCTTAGTTTGTCGAAAGTCATTAATAATAAATACCATTCAAATATAGCAGGTAATACAGTGCTATATGATACTAATTGCCAAACGATATTCCCAAAATTAGACAATAAGTAAGCATGTGGATAGTACCAATTTTCTAATACAAAGAAATTAAGATACTCGAACATAAACCAAGCAAAAGTAGATACAACCGATAATGTAACAACTGTATTAGGTTTTGATGAAATTAAAGAAACTCCATTATTACGCTTGTAAACTAAACCATCTAAAACAAATATAAAACTCCACCAAAGCGGAACAAAAGTGAATTTTGCAATAATTTCAAACATCTCTATTGGTGCCCACGCAAAAAACCAACTCAATAAACAAATAATCAAACTTGGTAAAAACCAAACAGGATATTTAGTTTTATTATTCTTTATCTTTTTTTTCTCTCTTTTAATTTTTTTAAACCCAAACCAAGATGGAAATAAGAACAAAATAGTAATAGCACTTACCAATATAATTGCTAAGGTAAAAAGTGTTGAATTAAATGGTTTCGGCTCTATCACTTGTTGTGCAGGAAATAATCCATAACCTGGTGGAAAACCATCCCAACGAATATAGCTAGCAATGGCAGGCAATATTAAGTACAAAATTAAAGTAATTATCAATAGTTTTTTATCTTTCATATTTCAAAAATTTTATAAAAAAAACATAAAATTAATTTTTTTTAAATTAAAATTATAATTTTTTTTATTTATTTTTAATCATAAAAAATTCGGCGTTTTTTTCAAAAATTTTTTTTAATGATTTTAAAAAATCTTTTTTTTGGAGATTTTTTTTATTTTAGAATTCTTTAAAAATTCGGCGTTTTTTTCAAAAAATTTTTTTTAATGATTTTAAAATTATCATTTTTTTTTGTATTTTTTTATTTTAAAATCATTAAAAATTCGGCGTTTTTTTCAAAAAATTTTTTTTAATGATTTTAAAATTATCATTTTTTTTTGTATTTTTTTATTTTAAAATCATTAAAAATTCGGCGTTTTTTCAAAAAATTTTTTTTAATGATTTTAAAATCATCATTTTTTTGTATTTTTTTATTTTAAAATCATTAAAAATTTGATGTTTTTTTCAAAAATTTTTTTTAATGATTTTAAAATTATTATTTGAAATTAAAAAAAATTAAAATAAATATAAAAGAAAAAAAGAAACCAGCAAGAATTTGTGAAATATTATGAGATTTTAATTTTAATCTTGCCCATGCAGTGGCAAAAGTCATAAAAAAAACAATAATTAATAACAATTTTAAATTAAAATTAAATTTATTAATTAAAATAATAATCGAAGCAAAAAGAGAACCCATCCCAGATAAATGTAAACTAATTTTCCATTTTAATGAAATAAAAGCTGTAAAAATTAAAATAACAAAGGCAGAAATTAAAAAATCTGAAAATATTTCTTCAAAAAGATAAATTTTCAACAAAAAAATTCCAAACAGATAAAAAACAGAACTTATTAAAAGAGGTAAAAATCTCTCTTTATGTGATTTCATTTCAAAACTTTTTATATATTTTGTAAAATATAAAAACGGTAAAGAAAATACTGGCATTAAAAAAGTTGTTAAAAATATAATTAGAAAGATAATTTTTTTTCTTTCAAAACTTAAAGATAAGAATTCTTCATTTTCAAAAAAAATTAAAATAATCCAAATTGGAATTAAAGAAGGATGAGAAATAAAAGATAAAATTCTTGCTAAATTTTTCAAGGTTAAAAATATTTTTTTGCTCAAAAATAAATTAAAATTTAAAAAAAATTAAATTTTTTTTATATAATAAAATTATATAATTTTATGTTTATAATTAAAGATAAAATTATGCTTGCTCCTTTAGACAATGAAGTATTTTTTAAAAAAGCCTTTACAAATAAAATTGTATTTGAAAA
>JAOZVH010000001.1 GCA_029938235.1 Bacteroidales bacterium | reverse complement strand
AATGACGATTTAAAATTTTTGCAAATTCAAAACAAAATCATTGCGTAACATCAGTCATAATGATATAAATTGTTAAGAAATTTTTGGTCTTTTTTTGATAAATGATTGAATTTTTCATTGTAAATGCAAAGATAATATTTTATACGGAAAAACTTTTAAAAGAGTACTTACCATGTCAAGCGTGGACAATGACGCATAGGGTATTAAAAAGTCTTAAAATTTTGGATGAATTTGAAAAAAAATTTTTTAATTATAAAAAATGTTGAAAATTTTGACGTTTTTTGAAAAAATTTTTTTTTAATTATAAAAAGAATATTGAAAATTTTGACGTTTTTTGAAATTTGTTTTTTTTTAATTATAAAAAATGTTGAAAATTTTAACGTTTTTTGAAAAATTTTTTTTTTTAATTATAAAAAGAATATTGAAAATTTTGACGTTTTTTGAAAAAATTTATTTTTAATTATAAAAAATATTATAAAATTGACATTTTTTGAAAAAAATTATTAATAAAAATTATGAATTTAAACACTCCGCTCTGGAAAATAATATTTCTTCTGATTTTTGTTTTTTCTACTTTGACAATTTATTCTTTTTATGAAAAAACAATTAAAATTTTTAATGTAGAAATAGAAAAAACAGAAATTAAAGAGATTATTACTTCTACATTTTTAAATGATAAGAAGATAGATTCTCTTTTTTTAATGGTAAAAAAGGATTCCATAATAAAAAAAGAATCTATAGAATTAGACAGTCTTTCAAAAAGAATATTATTAATTGGAGATTCTATGTTGGAAGGTTTTATGTTAAGAATGAAAGATTATTGCGAAGAAAATAATCACTATTTAAAAACTGTAATATGGTACAGTTCTCAAACAAAATGGTTTGGAAGTTGTGATACTTTAAGCTATTTTATAAATAAATATAATGCAAATTATATTATTTTAGTTCTTGGTGCGAATGAATTATTTGTAAGAAATATTGAAAAAAAACGAGATAAATATGTGAAAAATATTTTAAAACAACTTGGAAAAGATAGTTTAAAATTTGTATGGATAGGTCCTCCAAACTGGAAAGAAGACACCGGAATTAATAATTTAATACAAAAATACTTAGATGATACACAATTTTTTTTCACAAAAAATATATCATTAAATAATCCAAATTTTAAAAGATATAAAGACGGTGCACATCCGAAAAAAGAAAGTTCTAAAATGTGGACTGATAGTGTTGCTTCCTGGATAATGAAAAAAAGTAAATATCCTATTTTTTTAAATAAACCAAATAATAAACGAAAAAACAGTCCAAATGTAACGATTTTACAGCCTAAAAAATGATTTATCTTTATATACTTTTCTTAAATAATTGAAAACTCTTTTATTAAAAGTTTTCCTATCATTATTTATAAATTTAATATTAATCGGTAAATAATAAATTGGCAATTTTGATAATTTTTCTGCATATTCCATATCTTGTAAGCGTGTTGCATCTTTTTCTGTAGTTATAATTATTGTTTTTCCATTTTCATTATTTTCCTTTAATTCATTATAATTAGAAATAATTTTATCAATATCATTATTTTTATAAGAATAATGATCTTCAAATGTAAAATGTTCTATAATATTATTATTTTTTTGTAAATAATTAATTATTTGAAAGTTATCTGCTATTCCAGTAATTAAAAAAATATTTAATTCTTTGAATTTAAAATCTGCTTCTTTTTTATTAAAAACATGAACAATTTTTTGATACTCAAAATAAGTAAAGAATAAATCTTGATAAGGTTTTAACTTTAAATCTTTAGAGATTATTCTTTGTTCTATTGGTTTTATATTATTTGGAGTTTTTGAAATAATTATTATTTCTGCTCTTTTTCTTTCTTCTGCACTTTCTCTGAGTTCTCCATAAGGTAAAAAATTATCTTCATAAATTAGTCTGTTATAATCAATTAATAAAATATTTAAACCAGCTTTTACATAACGGTGTTGAAAACCATCATCTAATAAAATTAATTTCAATTCTTTATCAGATTTTAATAGTTCTTTTATCCCTCTTATTCTATTTTTATCCACCGCAACTTTAATTTTTGGAAACTTATTCAAAATTTGTTTAGGCTCATCTCCAATTTCATTTACTTTAGAATTTTCATTTGCCAGTTTAAATCCAGATGTTTTTCTTTTGTAACCACGACTTAAAACAGCAATTTTAAACTCTTCTTGCAAAAAATCTACTAGAAATTCTGTGTGTGGAGTTTTTCCTGTTCCTCCAACAGTTATATTTCCTATACAAATAATTGGTATTTCAAAAGTTTTACTTTGTAAAATTTTTAAATCAAATAAAAGATTTCTTATAATTGTAATTAAACCATAAATTAATGATAATGGATATAAATACCAAATTTTCTTTTTTCTCACAATTTTTTTTTTTAAGGTGAATATTTTATAACTCACCTTTTTTATTTTATTTTAATAAATATCCATATGATAAGGCATACGCGCCTGAGCACCTTTCATAGTTTTTATTTTTTGCAAACGATTATAATATTTATAATTTTCGCCAAGATTATATTCCATAATTTCATTTTGCAATTTTGTTGAAAAATCTGAAAATATGTTTTCAAATGGACTTTTTTGTTTTGGTAAAGAAATAACTCTATATTTTTTTAGTTTTGCTTTTTCTTGTGCTATATTTATAGCCACATCAAGACCACCTAAAACATCTACTAAACCAATGTCTCTTGCATTTGCACCTGTCCAAACTCTACCTTGTCCAATACTATCTACAGCATTTTTTTCCATAGCTCTACCCTTAGCAACATGAGAAATAAAAACATCATAAATTTCCTCTACACTTTCTTGTATTACTGCTCGCTCAGAATCACTCATCGGACGAAACATAGAACCTATATCTGAATGCTCATTTGTTTTTACATTATCAACAGTAATTCCAATATCATTCAAAAATTTCTTTCCTTGAAACATTAAACCGAAAACCCCTATAGAACCAGTAATAGTTGTTGGACTTGCAACTATAGTATCAGCAGCACAAGCAATATAATAACCACCAGAAGCAGCATAATTCCCCATAGACGCAATTACTGGTTTAACTTCCTTTGCCAAAATTACTTCTCTTAAAATAATTTCCGAAGCCAAAGCACTTCCGCCGGGAGAATTTACACGTAAAACAATAGCTTTTATACTACTGTCCAAACGTGCCTCACGAATTGCTTTTGAAATTCTTTCAGAACCAATAACACCTTCACTACCTTGTCCCATTTGAATTTCGCCCTGAGCAAAAATTACAGCAATTTTTTCTTTTATTAGTCCATCGCCAGATTTCTTTTTAGGAACAGCAGTATAAGAACTTAAACTAACAAATTCTAAATCTTCGTTTTCTTTTTTCTCACTTAATCTTTTTAGTTCAGAAATAATTTCATCTTTGAATTTTAAAGCATCAACCATTTTTAAATCAACAGAAGCCTGAGCATTTTTTAATGACATTTTATCTGCGTAAGAATTTAAGTCTATAACACTAATTTTTCTTTCCTCAGAAATTCCTTTTACCATTCTATCCCAGATAGATTTTAAAAATACAGAGGTTTGTTTACGGTTTGATTCACTCATTTTATCTAACATAAACGGCTCAACAGCACTTTTAAATTTCCCATGGCGAATAATTTGTGCTTCAATACCAACTTTTTCAAGAGCACTTTTATAAAACATTATTTCTGCACTAAGTCCTCTAAAATCTAAGCCTCCTTGTGGGTTCAGAAATATTTTATTAGCAATACTTGCAAGATAATAAGTTCCTTGTGTGTAATAATCAGCATAAGAGATAATAAATTTATCAGATTTTTTAAAATCAATTAAAGCATTTCTTATTTCTTCTAAACTTGCAATTCCAGTAGAAATAGAAGATAAATTCAAATAAATTCCATCTATATTTTCATCATCTTTTGCTTTTTTCAAATTTTCTAAAATATTACTAAGGTCTAATTTTTTATTTGTTTCAAAAGATTGAAAATTAAAATTATCCATAGGATTGTTTGAAGCTCTATCCATAATAGGTTGATTTAATTTGATTTCCAATATGGTATGAGATTCTAACTCCAGAGGTTTTGCATCTTGAATTTCATTGACAGATGTAGAAACAAAAGCAGCAATTGTTGCCACGAAAATAATAATGACAAAAAACGAGGAAATAATTACTCCAAGTATGGTTGCCAAAGTATATTTAAAAAAACTCTTCATTATTTTTATATTTTTATAATTTTTTTCAAAAGTAATATTTTTTAATAAAAAAATTTTTTATAAAAAATTTTTTTATTTTATTAAAATCTATTTTACTATGGTTTTGAAAGTATCATCTTCGAAAAACGTACCAAATTCTATGTCATTCTTAGCATATTTCCCTAATAATGGATCTTTATCTATTGCCATTCTTAAATTTTTAAACATAGAATCAGTATCTTTTGTTCTGGCCGCTAAAATTGCTTTTAGATAATAAAAAATCCCAACATTTTTTCCGTCTAATTTATTTAGAATTGTTAGAGCAGTATTTGGATTTCCAATTAGTAATTTAGATAAGGCGGCATTAAAAGATGGAGTAGTACCAAAATAACGGCTTGCTGCAGCATAATTTCCTTTTTTCAAATTAATTAATCCGAGATTATAATTTGAATTTTCTCCGGAACCAGAGGCTTTTTTAAATTCTTCTTCTGCCATTTCAAGATTATTTTTCATCAAAGCAATAACCCCTAAATTATTCGCAATAATTGGCTCATTAGAATTTTTTTCTCTTGCCTTATTATACATTTCTTCTGCTTTATTTAGATCATCTTCTAATAAATAGATATTTCCTAAATTATTATATGCTTGCCAATCATCAGAATAAATTTTAATACAAATTTTATAAATTTTCTTTTTTTCCGATAAATCAGAAGTCAAAGTCGCTGCATAAATTAATTGCTTTTTATTCAAAGCATTAGCATTTGAAATGGATAATTCAGAAATTCTTTCGTCTGACATTCCACCTGTTTCAATAACTATTTCATAAAGAGATTTTCTTAATTTTGGTAATACCATTTCTTCTAACTCGTCTTTATAAATGTGAACAATATTGTCAATTTCTTTATTTATTACTTCTGGGTCATTATACATTTTCAAAACTCCAAGTATCGCATCCTTATCAGACATTTCAGATCTTTTCAAAAGTTCTACAAATTCTGTATCTGACCAGCCTTTTCTGTCTCTAATTTCATTATAAAAACCGTTTATTTCATCATCAATTTCTACACTTTTAAAAATTTTACTTAGAAAATTTTTTCCAGCATCGCCTCTATTATTAACTAAGTTTTCATTTAAACGCTCACCACCTTCGGGAGACGTGGAAGAATTAATATTAACATTAACAATTTTTCTATTTTCAATATCATAAATTGTTCTTATTTTTTCTTCTAAATTTTTAATATCTTCCTTTTTTAATTCAGAATTTCTAATTTTATACCTATTTTTTTCATAATAAATATATGCAGAGACTTTCTCAATGACAGTTTTTTTAACTTTTACTTTGGCATTAATAGTTTTTGCCATTAATTGCTTGTTTTTTAAACGTGCTTTTTTCATCGCTTTATTAGAAGAACTTTCAGAACCTTCTTTTTTTGCGAAGATAGAATAATCAAACATAGAACCTGCATTCATAAACTCAGAAGTAGTAATTACTCCGTCAGCTAATTTTTTAACAGGAAGTGCTAAAGTTTTACCTTTATAAATTACATCAATAACAGCATATAATTCAGAAACTTTCATATCATCATTATAATCAATTTTTTCGGAAAAATTAATAGTGCCTCCGTTTTCAAAACTAATTACATCATAATCGTCTTGAATATTTTCGCCTTGCACAGTAATTTTTTCAAACTTATGTTTAAACTCATTTAAACCAGTCATGATAAGTCGAGCCTCTACTATTGCATCTACATTCATATATCCTCCGGGAATTTCTACCGTTACATTTATAGCAACTTTACCTTTATGAAGTTCCAAAGGATTTGGATTTACTTTATATTGAATATTAGAAGCTTTTTCCTCCATATCTTTTACCCCACCACAACTAATACCAAGAAATGTAATTATAGATAGAAAAAACAAATAATAAACAAACGATTTTATTTTAGTCATTTTTCAAAATTTAAAATATTTTTTTATACAAAAATAAAAATATTTTTTAAAAAACATTTTTATAAAATTTAAAAAAAAAAATATAAATTATTTTCATTTTTTTCAAAAAAAATTTTTTTTAATAAAAAAAATGTATTTTTTGAAAAAATTTTTTTATCATAAATTTTATGAATGTAAAAAAAACAAATTGGATACCTTTATTTGCAACTCAATTTTTTGGAGTTTTAAATGATAATTTTTTAAAATATTTAATAGTTTTTATTTCCGCTTTTTGGATGAAAGATGAAAAAGCATTAATAATTTCTATGGCTTCTGGAATGTTAGTTGTTCCATTTATTTTGTTTTCTGCTTTAGCGGGGAAATGGGCAAAAATTTTTTCAAAAAGGAAAATAGTTATAATAGCAAAATTAGCAGAAATTCCAATTATGTTAATTGCAGTAATTGGTTTTTATATTCAATCTATAGTTTTTGTGATGGTTTCATTATTTCTAATGGGTTTACAATCAGCAATTTATTCTCCTTCAAAGTATGGTTTAATAAAAGATGTTGGCGGTGAAGAAAATCTATCTTATGGTACAGGAAATATGGAAATGCTAACTTTCCTCTCGGTACTTTTAGGAACTTTTTTTGCAGGAATAGTTGCTGATCTTGAAAGTAACAGATTTTTAATTTTAAGTATAATTTTAATTTTTCTTGCAATTATTGGTTATTTTGCCAGTTTGAAGATAAAAGCTAATGAGCCAGAATTAGAAAAAAATTTAAAAGATAATATTAATCCGATTTCATTTTTTTTCCAAAGTTATAAAGATGCAAAAAAAATAAAAGGCGTAAATTATTCTGTTTTTTCGCTTGCGGTTTTTTGGTTTATTGGTTCAATTATTCAAATGAATTTGATAGTTCATGCTGAGGAAATTTATGACTTAAATAGTACACAAACAGGTTTATTAATGTCAATAATTGCAATTGGAATAGGTCTTGGATGCTGGATAACTGCCATCGTTTCTGGAAAAAAAGCAGAAACTGGTTTAGTAATTTTCGGAGGAATTGGACTGGGAATCAGTTTATTTTTAATTTCAGTTTTTGAACTTAGTTTGACATATTTTATAATATATTTATTTTTTTCTGCCTTATCGGGCGGTTTTTTCAAAGTTCCTTTGAACACTTATATACAAGAAAAAGTTAAAGGAAGATTGCTCGGACAAATAATTGCTTATAATAATTTATTAGTTTTTACTTTTATTTTATTGTCAGCTGGAGCTTTTTTTATTATAGAAAAAACTTTAAATACTTATTGGGTTTTTGCTTTTATTTCTTTTATTTCTTTTGGAATTACAATTTTTTTAATAGCAAAATTTCCAAATATTTTTCAAATGGCTCTTCGTCTTGCGATGAATTTTGTTACAAAATTTATTTTTAATTTGAAAATTGATGGCAAAGAAAATATACCTTTAAAAGATGGAGCGCTTCTGGTTTCTAATCATATAGGTTTTTTAGATGCTTTTTTGATAGTTGCGAGTATGCAAAGAATTCCTCGTTTTATTATTATGAAAGAAATGTTTTTTCATAAATCTTTACATTGGTTATTGAAACATTTGCTTCTTGTTCCAGTGAACGAAAAAGGTAGGAAATCTAATTTAATGTATTTTTATGAAAGTTGTCAAGATGAAATAAAAAAAGGAAATATTGTTGTAATTTTTGCTGAAAGTATGATGTCCAGAACTGGACATACTCTTGGTTATAAAAGAGGTTTAGAAAGAATTGCAAAGGAAACAAATTCTCCGATAATTCCTTTTTATATGGATAATGCTTTTGGTTCGCCTTTGACTTTCATCACAAGAACTGAAAAATTACAGAATTTTAAATTTAAAAATTTAAGGCGAAAAGTAAGCGTAAAAATTGGAAAAGCACAGGAAAATAATTCTACAGCTTTTCAAATTAGACAAAAAACTTTAGAAATGGCTGCTGATATTTTTGAAAATAGGATAGGTGAAAATGAAAATTTAATCTCTTTTATTATAAAAAATAAAATGAAAAATAAAACTTCTTTTATTAAAGAAGATAAAACGAAAATTTATTTTGACCATTTATTTAGGAAATCAAAAAAAATTGCACATTTTCTAAGAAAAAAATTAATTGACGAAAAAAATATTGCAATTTATTTACCAAAAGGAATTTATTTTATAGAAAGCAATTTGATTTTACATTTTCTTGATAAAAAAGTTTTCATTTTAAATGAAAAATTTTCTAAGGAAGATTTAGAATTTATTCTTGATGAGAATAAAATAAAATATATTTTTACAGAAGAAAGTTTTTATAATCTTAATAAAAAAAGAGAATTAATTTTTCTAGAAGGTTTAGATAAAAGTTTTGAATACGCTTTTATTTCTTCCAAAAAGAAATTATTTTTAAATAAAAAAACAGATATTTCAACGGTTATTTATAAGAAGGAAAAAAAGAAAAATTTAATAAAAATAGAATTTACAAATGAAAATATTTTATCTTCTTTGCTTTCATTAAAACAAATTGCTATTTTCGGAAAAAAAGATATTTTATTTAATTCAAATAATGATGTAAATAATTATTTAATAGATATTTGGTTTCCTTTATTTTTCAAAATAAATGTCGTTTTTACGAAAAAAAATATTTTTGAAAAAAATAAATTTATAGATTTTCTTGAAAAAGAAAAAATTAGTTTATTGATTTCAAATAAAAAAATGATTGAAAATTATTTTTCTGAAATTAAAGAAGAAAAAACGATTTTTTTAAAACATATAGTTATAGATAAAAGAAAATTAGATGAAAATTTAGAAAATTTTATAAAAAAAGATTTGAAAATTTTTATTACAAATAGTTTAGATATTTTGGAATGTACGACTTTTGCGGCGATTGGAACAATGAATTTTACAGGAAAAGATGTTTCCGGAGCAAAAATAACTCAACACTCTTTTAGAGAAAATAAAATTGGAAAAGCTTTGATAAGTAATTTTATAAAAATAGTTGATAAGAATGATTTTTATAAAGAATTAAAAGAAAATGAAAATGGAATGATTTTGATAAAAGGAAAAAATGTAATTGCATCTTATCCAGAAAATCCAAAATTAAATGGTGAAAGATTTTTTGACGACTATTTTATAACAAAATTAATAGGAAATATTAATCCAGAAGGTTTTATAGAAATTATTTAAAAAAAAAATTTTTTCAAAAAAACGATGAAATTTTAATGATTTTTTATAATTAATAAAAAAAAATGGCTATAGAACCTTTTTGTGGTGATAGTTTTTTTCATAAAAAAAATGTGAAAAATTTACGCTTTTTTTCAAAATATTTTTCAAAAACTTTATTTCGAATGGTCATTAAAACATTAAATTCAATGCTTTATATACGATGCAAGGAAATCATCGTGGACGATGAATTATAATAATTATTTTTTTAATAAAAAAATTTATATTTCATAAAAGGTTCCAAGAACCTGACAATTTTTGAATTTCTACCTTTGGATAAAAACGAAAGCATAATTTTTTGATTTTGAAAAATCAATTTTATCATTAAAAGGAATAATAAAATCTTGAATTATATAATTAAAATTTGTATCAAAATAATTGCTTTTTTTATCGTGAAAATTTCATTTTTTATGTGAAAAAATGATTTATATGCAAATGGAAACATTACATTTAATTTTTCGTTCAAATTTTCGTGAAACAAAGTAATTTTTTTACGAAAATTCATTTTCTAAAAAAATATTAAAAACATAAACTTAATTAAAATTAAAAAATTTACCGCTTTAGAATTATTAAAATAAGTTAATTTACTTGCCCAATAATTATTAAGCCAACCATTAATTTTTATTTTTTATCCTAATATTAAACTTATGTCTATGAAAAAAATACATGTATTTAAATCTAATTTTATAAAATTGATTTTTAAATTTGAAAATAAAATTTTAATTTTTTTTCAAAAATACAAAATATTTAAGCAAAAATAATATATTTTTTGAATTTAATGGAATTTTTTTTTTTAAATGTTTTTTTTATTTTTGAAAAAATTATATTTTTATTTTAAATAAAAAAATTATGAGTGCATTAATTAATTTAATTCTTTTTGTTATTATTTTTTATTATGGAGTAAAAGTTCTTGTAAGATATTTATTTCCTTTTTTTTTGAAAAAATATCTTGAAAATTTTCAGAAAAAAAATTTTCAAAAAACAAAAGAAGAAAATCTAAATCAAAAAAAATATTCTCGTAAAGAAAAAGAGTTTAAGGAAAAATTTAAAAAAGGAGAATATATTGACTTCGAAGAAGTAAAAGATAAAAAAAACAAAAAATAATAATTATGAAAAATAATTGTAACATAATTTGTGTACTTGGAGCAACCGCAACAGGAAAAACAAAATTAGCGACTAATTTAGCTTATCAATTAGACACAGAAATTATCAGTGCTGATTCCAGACAAGTTTATAAGAATATGGATATAGGAACAGGAAAAGATATAGATGATTTTTATATTAAAAATAAACAAATTCCTTATCACCTAATAAATATTTTAGAAGCCGGAGAAAAATATAATGTTTATAGATATCAAAAAGATTTCTTAAAAGTTTTTGCAGATTTAAAAAATAGAAATAAAATTCCTATAATAGTTGGTGGTTCTGGACTTTATATAGAAGCTGTTTTGGGAGGTTTTAAATTAATTTATGTTCCGAAAAATGAAATATTAAGAAATGAAATGGAAGAAAAAGAAATGAATGAATTAATTGAAATTTTAAAAAGTATAAAAAAAACTCACAATGTCAGTGATAGCGATACAAAAAAAAGAATTATTAGAGCCATAGAAATAGAAACTTATTATCAAAGAAATGACATAAAAGATTTTTCATATCCAGAAATAAAAGCAAAATACATAGGAATAAAATTTGACCGAAAAAATAGAAGAGAACGAATTACAAAGAGATTGGAAAAAAGATTAAAAGAAGGAATGATAGAAGAGGTTCAATCTATTTTAAAAACAGGTATAGATCCTATGGATTTAATTTATTACGGTTTAGAATATAAATTTATAACACTTTTTCTTTTAAAAAAAATTTCTTATAATAAAATGTTCGAAGAATTAAATACTGCCATTCATAGATTTGCAAAACGACAAATGACTTGGTTTAGACGTATGGAAAAACAAAATTATAAAATTAATTGGATAGATGGAAATCTAAGTTTAGAAAAAAAATTAAAAATATCTAATGATATAATTTCTTAAAAAAATGCCTTATTTCAAAAAAAAATTTTTTTTTATTTTTTTATCTTTTATAATATTTTCTACAAATTTCATTTTTTGTATTGAAAAACAAAAAGACACAATAAATGAAATAGATGATACTGTAAGAGTTAGAGCATTAAATAATTCAGCCTTTAAATTTAGACATAGGCATAGCGAAAAAGCATTAGAATATGCGGAAAAAGCTTTGAAATTATCAAAGGAAATAGATTTTGAAAAAGGTAAAATGATAGCGTATAAAAATATTGCACATATTTATAAACATCAAAGTTTATTTCAACAGGCAGAAAACTATTATTCTAATAGTTTAAAAATAGCAAAAGAATTAGAAGATGAGCAAGAAATTGCTGATTCTTACACAAACATAGGAAAAACCTTATCAGGCAAAAAAGAATATGTCAAATCTTTAGAATATTATTTAAAATCTTTAGAAATAAATAAAAAAATAAAAAATAAAAAAGGTATTTCAAAAAGCTATTGGAATATAGGAATTTTACATAAAAAACAAAAAAATTATAATGCATCCTTAGAATATTATGAAAAAGCATTAAAAATTGCTTATGAAATAAAAGACACATCTGATATGATTGTAATTTATGCGAATATTGGAAATATACATCTGTACACAAAAAATTATGAAAAATCATTAAAAACTTGTGAAAAAGCGCTTGAAATTATTAAACATAAAAAAAAATATATAAAATTTTCTGCTTTGATATTAAACAACATAGGGGAACTTTACAGAGAAAAAAAAGATTATGAGAAATCAATAAAGTATTATCATAAAAGTATAAAAGAAAAAGAAAAAATAGATTATCAAAAAGGAATTTCTATTTCTTACAATAATATAGGAGAAGTTTATTTAATTCAAAAAAAACATAATGAAGCAATAGAATTTTTTGAAAAATCTTTAAAAATTGCCGAAAAATTAAATTTAGTTGAAGTTAAACATAGTATATTTGAATCTATGAGCAAGGCTTCATCTAATAAAAGAAATTATAAATCAGCTTATGAATATTATTTAAAATTTAAAAATTTAGATGATGAACTAAATCAAAAGGAAAGTTATAAAAAAATCACACAAATGGAAGTTTCTTATAAATATGAACAAAAAAGAAAAGTACAAGAAAAAGAATATTCTTTATTAAGAAATTTCACAATTTCTTTTTCTGTAGCATTATTATTTATGATAGTTATTTCAATCTTTTTATTTTTTAACATTAAAGAAAAAAAGAAAGCGAATAGAATTTTAGAGATACAGAAAAAAGAAATTATATATAAGAACCAAGAATTAGAGCAAAAAACGGAAGAAATTTTATCTCAAAAAGATGAAATTACAGAGCAAACAAATTTACTTTTAAAACAAAATAAAGAAATTACTGACAGCATACATTATGCAAGTAGAATACAAACAGCGATTTTATCTCCACAAAATTTAATAAATAGTCTTTTAAGTGAAAATTTCATTTTGTATCTTCCAAAAGATATTGTTTCCGGAGATTTTTATTGGGTTACTCAAAAAAATAATAAAATAATTATTGTGGTTGCAGATTGTACAGGACATGGGGTTCCCGGAGCATTTATGAGTATGCTTGGACTTTCGTCTTTGAACGAAATAGTAAATAAAATTTTTGAATTGAACTCTGATGAAATTTTAAATGAGTTGAGAAACAAAATAAAAAATTCTCTACATCAAACAGGAAAAAGAAATGAAGCAAGTGATGGTATGGATTTAGCGCTTTGTATAATAGATTTTGAAAATCATGAAATGCAATATTCCGGAGCAAATAATCCTATTTATTTAATTAGAGATGGTAAATTAAATCATTATAAAGCAGATAAAATGCCAATAGGAATTTTTCCAAAAGAAAAGCCTTTTTCTAAAGAAATTATTCATTTAGAAAAAAATGATAAAATTTATTTATTTTCTGATGGTTATCCAGACCAATTCGGAGGAACAAAAGGACGAAAATTTTTAACAAGGAGATTAAAAAAATTATTACTGAAAATTCACAAAGAAAAAATGAGTGAGCAAAAAGATTTTTTGGAAAAAACATTTTTTAAATGGAAAGGAAAAGAAATTCAAATAGATGATATTTTATTAATGGGAATAAAAATTTAAATTTTTTTTATTAATAAAAAAAATTTTTTTTCAAAAAACGACCAAATTTTAATGATTTGAAATTATCAAAAAAAAATTTTTTTCAAAAAACGACCAAATTTTAATGATTTGAAATTATCAAAAAAAAATTCAACCTGTACAAACCAAAAAAATTAATGTTTTTTTGAAAAATTTTTTTATAAATTATAAAATTCGTAAAAAATTGGCGTTTTTTGGAAAATTTTTTTTATAAATTCGTAAAATTTCGGCGTTTTTTGGAAAAAATTTTTTTAATATTGAAATTTTAAAATAAAAAAAACGCATAAAAATTTTATACGTTTTTTTTTATTTTAAAATTTTATAAATTATTTAATTATAATAAACTTTTTATATTCAAAATTATTATCATAATTAAATTTTATAAAATAAACACCTTTTTCAAAATTAGAAATATCAATTTGTTTTTTATAAATATTTCTTTCAATATTTTCATTAAACAAAATTTTACCTTGTAAATCAACTATTGAAATATTGCAATTCTCAAAAATTATTTCATTTTTAATTATAAAATTAACTTCATTTTTTGCAGGATTTGGGAAAATCTCAAAAATATTATTTTTCTTAATTTCAGAAATACCAACGTCAAAAGTAATTATAATTTCGTCGCTTCCTTCACAGCTATTTTCATTTGTAATTGTAACAGAATAAGTTCCATTTTCAGTAATATTTAATGTTTGCTCTGTAGAATTATCATTCCATAAATAAGAAATTATAGAATTATCATTTTCAGGATTTGCATTTAATTCAATATTTTCTCCTTCGTAATCTAAAATATCATCTCCTAAATCTAAAATTGGATTTTCATTAATTGTAATTTGTAATTCATCAGTTTTTGAACAAAACTCATTAGTTACCGTCAAAGAATAAGTATAAGTTCCAGTTTCAGAATTTATATTTATTTCGTTATCAGTATCTGTTAAAATAGTTCCATTTTCTGACCATTCATAAGTTTCAAAAGAATTAGAAACATTTAAAATATATGCCTGTTCTGCTTGACAAAATTCTTGATTTTCACCAAGTTCTAATTCTGGAGATTCATTAATTAAAATATTAACATCATCGGCATTTTGACAATTATTCTCATCTGTAACCATCAAAGAATAAATATAATTTCCTGCTTGTGTATTTCCATTTATTTCATTCGTTGTTTCAGATAACACATTTCCATCTTCATACCATACATAAGTTTGGAAATTATTTTCAACAGAAATATTATATTCTGTTCCTGCACAATGTGTTTGCTCATCTCCCAAATTTAATGTAGGTAATTCGTTAATTGTAATTTGAATTTCATCTGTAGCTTCACAATTAAATTCATCAGTAACATTTAAAGAATAAATATGAGTTCCAATTTCTGTAATTCCATCTATTTCATTATCATTATCATCTAAAATATTACCGTTTTCAGACCACACATAAGTTTGGAAATTATTTTCAACAGAAATTAAATAATTTAAATTCGTCCCAAAACAATATTCTTGATTTTCACCAAGTTCAACAGAGAAGTTTTCACAATTTACTTTTTTAACTTCAAAATTATCAACAAATATATCATTATCTACACCACTTTCTGTACTTTCGCCATAGAAAGCAAATTTTACTATTCCAGAATATTGAGAAATATCTATTGTAATATGTTCACTTTCGTTAGAAATTTCATCTTCATTTGTCCACATTCTTAAAACATTATTTTGACTCCAGGTTTCTCCATTATCCGTAGAAATTAAAACAGCAAATTTATCATCTTCATCAAAAGAAGAAGAATTAGCATTATCAAACTCAGTTAAAGCTAAATCAAATTCTAAAATATAAGTTGAAGTATCACCATTTCCAATATTTATTGGTGGAGTAATTAACCAGTCTTTTTTTGATGTTCCATAAATATTTAATTTTGCAGATGTAGAATTTTCAGAAATATTTGCAAAATCATCAGCTATCCATCCGGAATAAGTAGTAGATGTAAAAATAACTTCATCGGCTAAAAATCCAGCACTTTCTGTCCAGTTTATCGGAGCAAAAGAAGGATTTTCAAAATCTTCTATTAAATTTGGAATTAAAATAGGATCGTCCACAGTTGTAAATGACCAAATTGGACAATTTTCAGAATCTCCAATTTCATTAATTGGAATAACAGACCAATAATAAGTCGTTGAATATTCTAAAATTTCATCAGTTAAAGAAAAAGATGTAATATCACTTTCTGTATCTATAAAATCTGTTGTTTCTGGATTTTCATTTGTGCCAAAATAAACTTTGTAAGAGGTCGTATTTAAAGGTGAATTCCAACTTAGTTCTTCCAAATCAATATTTACATTTGTATTATTATTTTCTGGACTTGGATTAGTTGCTTGGTCTGGTGCTTCATTTTCAACAAGAGCCGGATGAAAGACATTATCTATATAAAGATACCAATTTGTTGCTGTTTGCCAACTTCTATGAAATGCTAAATAAAATTTATCTCCACTTAAATTTTCAAAAGTATAAGTAGCCTGCAACCATTCTGTATTTTCAACAGTATCAATATTTAAAATTTCTAATGTCTCTGTATAAGAATTAGTATCCGTTTGCGAAGAATTACCACTTGCCATTCTAATTTCTAAACCAGACGGATAATTTACATTTTCTGTTTTATAATAAAATGTTAACATATCGCCTTCGGAAATTTGTAATTTTGGAGAAAATAACCAACTTTCATTATCTCCTTCAACTCTCGCTGATCCAGAACCTTCATAAATATGAGTTGTATAAATATTTCTTATCCATCCGGAAGTCATCGCCCAACCTGCCGGAGGAAATTCTTCATTTTCAAAATCTTGCAAAACTAAACCTGCTTGAAAAGCAGAAGCATTTAAAATAACATTAACAGAGTTTTCTGCATTTGAAACAAATGTTAAATCACTGGAAAAATTTCCTACTTCCGATGGTGAAAAAATAATTTCTATAATTGTATCTTGAAAAGATTGCAATATTAATGTTTCTGTATTACAGTAAAAAGGTATATCTAAATTTATTTCTCCGATTACGAGTTCTGAAACTCCATTATTAGAAATTGTAATTTCCAAAGTATCAGAGTTTCCATTTTCAATTAAATTGAAATTTATCTCGTTCATATTTACAGAAATTATTGGTTCTAAACTTGCTTCTTTGATTTCAAAATTATCAATAAAAATATCATTATCTTCGTTAGATAATGTCGATTCTCCATAGAAAGCAACTTTTACATTTCCAGTATATTCACTAAGATTTATAAGATGATGTTCTCCTGTGTTAGAAATTTGAGTTTGGCTTCCCCAAGATTTTAAAGCATTATTTTGATTCCAAGTTTCACCGTTGTCTGTAGAAATAAATAAAATTAGATTGTCATCTGCTCCTAATTCATCTTGATTTGTATTGGCAAAATGTGTCAAAGCCAAATCAAATTCTAAATTATATATTGTATTTCCGTCTCCTAAATCTATCGTTGGCGAAATTGCCCAAGCTTTACAATTTGTACCCCAGATATTTAATTTCATACTTCCAGAATATCCTTCATTTGCAAAACCGTCAGCAACCCAATAAGGACTTGTAAGATTTTCTTCAAATATCATTGGGTCATTTAAAATTCCATTTTTTAATTGCCAATTATCCATTGGAAATTCGTCAAAAGTTATCAAAGTATCTGGATATAAAACTGGATCTATTCCTGTACCATAAAGTTTTACAGTATCATTTCCATAATCACTATAAATAATTAAATCAGCAGTTTTTAATCCATCTGTAATTGGCTGAAAATAAATAGTTGTATAAGCTTCTTCTTCTGTAATTAAATTTACAGGAAAAACATTTTCATTTTCTAATAAAGAAAATTCATTTTCGCTTTCTAAAACTACACTATCAATAATTAATGTTCCAATACCGTTATTTTTAAAAGCAGCAACTTTCGGAACAGCGATTTCATTTATAGTTAAATTTTCAAAATTTATGCTGTCATTTAAAATTTTAAGAACTGGCGTTGCAGGAATTTCTTTTACTATAAAATTATCAACAAATAAATCTAAATTAGAATTATTTATTGTACTTTCTACATAAAAAGCAACTTTTACCACCCCTGTGTATTCTGTAATATTAATTACAATATTTTCTCCTTCGTTAGAAATTTCATCTTCGTTATCCCACATTCTTATAACATTATTTTGATTCCAAGTTTGACCGTTATCTGTAGAAATAATCAAAGCGAATTTATCATCTTCACTAAAAAAATCAGTCTCATTGTTATTACTAATTAATCCTAAATCAAATTCTATGCGATAATTTCCATTATTTTCTAAATTTATAGGCGGACTTATTATCCAATCATTTTTATTTGTCCCATAAATATTTATCCTTGCTGCTCCAGAATAACCATCATTTAAAAAACCATCAGAAGTCCATGTACTATAATTCATCTCAGATAATTGTGTATTTTCTGTTAAAAGTCCTTGTTTTAGTATCCAATTTGTAGGTGGTACAGAAGAAAATTCTTCTAAAATTGGTGGAATTAAAGTAGGGTCGTCCATAGTTGTAAATGAAAAAATTGGACAATTTTCAGCATCTCCGTTTTCATTATTAGGAATAACAGACCAATAATAAGTTGTTGAATATTCCAAAATTTCACTTGATAAATAAGAAGTTTCATTTTCTAAATCTACAAAATCTGTAATTTCAGGATTTTCATTCGTTCCGAGATAAAATTTATAAGCAAAAGCAGAAAAAACAGAGTTCCAAGAAAAATTAATTTCTGTAATTGATGTGTTTGTTTCTTCATTTTCCGGGGAAATATAAGTTGTACTTTCTGGAATTTCATCATAAACATACTCAGGCATAGTAATATTATCTAAATAAATATCCAAATAATTTGAAGTATTCATAACACCTTCGAAAATTATATAATAATTTCCATCTTCTATTTCAGAAAAATCAACTTCAAATGTTTGATAATCTTCTAACAAATAAAAAGTATTTAACAATGTGTAAGTTCCTCCGATTTCTGTTGCATATTTTACATTTATGTGAGGTGAGTTTTCGTCAGAGTTAGTTACTCTTGCATCAAAAGTTATATTATCTTGATTTGTAATTGCAAGTTTAGGAGTAATAAATTCTGAGCTAATATCAATGTCAAAATTATATCCAGAATATAAATTAAGATTATATCCATCATCTAAATAACTATAAGTCCTTGACCAATTAGCTATTTCTCCATTTAAATTCCAACCATCATAAGGAAAACCATAATCTTCAAAATCTTGATATAAATAATTTTCTGCATAAGAAAAACCATTTAAATTAATAATTGGGTCTCCATCTGCAAAAGGCAAAACTTTTAATTCTGATATATGTTCGCCTACAGTTGTTGGCGAAAAATTAATATCTATAGTTACAAGTTCACCAGAAGAAATTGTTCCGGAATAATCACAAGAAAAAGGTGCGTAGACTTCAATACTTTCTATAATAATATCTGTCGCAGAAGTACTTGAAATAATAGCTGTTAGAGATTTTGTTTCACCAACTTTAACAATTCCAAAATCCAAATTTTCTACAGAAATCGTTATTTCTGAATTTATTGATTTTGTAAAAGTTTTATTTTTTTCTTCTGCTGATAAAAAAAAAGCAAAAGTTAAAAAAAATAAGACATTTAATAAAAAAAGTTTTTTCATTTTATTAATTTTTGAATTAATTTAAATTTTTAAATTCCAAAATTAAAAAAATTATTAAAATGAAAAAATTTTTTTTCAAAAAATGACCAAAATTTTAATGTTTTTTAATTTATTAAAAATAAAAAACAAATTTAAAATTAAAAAATTTAAACGTTTTTTGAAAAAAATTTTTTTTTCAATAAATTTTATATTATGGTTTGTTTATTTAATAGTAATAAAGATTGGGGAGGTGGTGAAAAATGGCATTATGAAACTGCAATAAATTTGCAAAAAAAAAAAATTGCAACAATTGTTGCAACTAATGAAAATAGCGAATTATTTTTAAAATTAAAATCTGTAAACATAAAAGTTTTTACATTTAAAATATCTAATTTAAGTTTTTTAAATATTATTAAAATAATAGAAATAAAAAATTTCTTGAAAAGAAATAATGTAAAAATTGTAATTTTAAATCTACCTGCTGATGTAAAAGTGGTTGGGATTGCCGCTAAATTGGCGAAAGTAAAAAGCATTATTTATAGAAGAGGAACTGCTCTTCCGGTAAAAAATTCATTTTTAAATAGGTTTCTTTTCAGAAAGATAGTAGATAAAATTCTTGTAAATTCTTATGAAACGAAAAATAAATTTTTAGAAAAAAATCATAATTTAGCGGATAAAAATAAATTTACTGTAATTTATAATGGTTTAAATTTAGAAAATTATGAAAGAAGTAATTTTAAAATTTTTTATAAAAAAAAGGACGATGAAATTATTTTAGGAAATATAGGAAGATTAACAAAACAAAAAGGACAAAAATATTTGATAGAAATTGCAAAAAAACTAAAATCAAAAAATATAAAATTTAAAATTTTAATAGCTGGAAGCGGAGAGTTAGAAAAAGAATTAAAAAATTATTCAAAAGAAAATGGCTTAGAAAAAGAAATTATTTTTCTTGGTTTTGTTGAAGATGTAAAATCTTTTATTCAAAATATAGATATTTTTTTATTGACTTCTTTGTGGGAAGGTTTTGGTTATGTTCTTGCAGAAAGTATGATTTTAGAAAAACCGGTAATTGCTTTTGATATTAGCAGCAATCCGGAAGTGGTAAAAAACAATGTTACAGGTTTTCTCGTAAAACCATTTGACATTGATATTTTTACAGAAAAAATAGAAGTTCTAATTTCAAATAAAAATCTTTTAAAAGATTTTGGAAAAAATGGAAAAAATAGAGTTATTTCAAAATTTGATGCAAAAAAAAATTTTAAAGAATTTATTAAATTAATTGATAATTAAGAAATAAAATTTTATTGGTTTCTATATTCAATTAATAAATTCAAAATTTTTTCTTAAAATTTGCTTTCATATATTTTATTAATTTTACAAAAAATATTTTTATAAAAATAAAATAATGAAAATTTTTTATCATATAGGACGTTATCTTCTTTTAATGCAGAGAGTTATAATTTCAAAACCAGAAAAACATAGTATTTATTTTAAACAAATTATTAGAGAAATAGATAATCTTGGAGTTAGTTCTATTGGTATTACTGCAATAATTTCAATTTTTATGGGTGCTGTAATAACAATTCAAACTGCTTATGGAATAGATAATCCTTTTGTTCCGAAATATTTAATTGGTGTTGCTGCTCGTGATTCTATGGTTTTAGAATTTTCATCGACCATTTTAAGTTTAATACTTGCAGGAAAAGTTGGTTCTAATATTGCTTCAGAAATTGGAACTATGCGAGTCAGCGAACAAATTGATGCTCTTGAAATTATGGGTGTAAATTCAGCTTCATATTTAATAATGCCGAAAATTATAGCATCTGTATTTTTCAATCCGTTTCTTGTAATTATGAGCATGTCAATAGGAATATTTGGCGGCTATCTTGCAGGAATTTTCACTGGTGTAGTTAGTCCGGAAGATTATATAGTAGGATTACAATATTCTTTCAGACCATATTATTTAATTTATGCCATGATAAAAGCGGTAATTTTTGCATTTATTATTGCTTCGGTTTCCTCTTATCACGGATATTATACTAAGGGAGGTGCGCTTGAAGTTGGAAAATCTAGTACAAATGCAGTTGTTTATAGTAGTGTTTTAATATTGTTATTTAATATGATTTTAACTCAACTTTTATTAGTTTAAATTATGATAAAATTAAGAAATGTTTATAAATCTTTTGGAGATAAAGAAGTTTTAAAAAATATCTCTGCCAACTTCGAACAGGGAAAAACAAATTTAATTATTGGACAAAGTGGTTCTGGAAAAACTGTTCTATTAAAATCTATAGTTGGTTTGCATGAAATTACAAAGGGGGAAATTATTTATGACGATGTTGTTTTTTCTCAATTAAATTTAAAAAATAAAAAAAAAATCAGAACAGAAATTGGAATGGTTTTTCAAGGAGGAGCTTTATTTGATTCTTTAAATGTTGAAGAAAATGTCCGTTATCCTCTTGAAATGTTTACAAATATGTCAGCTAATGAAAAAAAAAATAGAGTGGATTTTTGTTTAGATAGAGTTAATATTATTAATGCGAATAAATTGTTTCCGTCAGAGATTAGCGGAGGTATGCAAAAGCGAGTTTCCATAGCAAGAGCAATTGCTTTAAATCCCAAATATTTATTTTGCGATGAACCAAATTCTGGTTTAGACCCAAAAACAGCGATGGTAATAGATAACTTGATAAAAGAAATTACTAGGGAATTTAATATTACAACTTTAATTAATACTCATGATATGAATTCTGTTATGGAAATTGGAGAAAAAATTTATTATTTTCATAAAGGCGAAAAATGGTGGGTCGGAACGAAAGAAGAAATTTTCAATACAAATAATAAAGAATTAAATGATTTTGTTTTTGCTTCGGAACTCTTTAAAAAAATAAAAGAAAAAAATAAATAATTTTCATTTTATTATTTTTAATAATAAAATTTTATATCTTACGTTTTATGTTTTGTATTTTAAATATAAAATAATATTTTTATTATGAAGGAAAAATTTACTTTATTATATTTTATAAACAATTTGGAAAGCAAAAAATTTCAAATTGAGGATTTGCAAAGATTTGAAAATGAAATACATAAAGAAGAAGATAATTTTTTGAAGGAAATTTTAGAAAAACAAGAGGATGATTTTTTTATAGATGAAAATTTTGACGAATTTGATGATGTTTTTGAAATGTTAAACGAAACAAAATTAAAACCACAAAATAAAAGTGTTCAAAATATTATGAATTTCGCAAAATATTATCAAATTATACCTTTAAAAAGCATAGATGATATGGAATTAATTTTGAACTAATTAAAAAAGTTATATTAATTATGAAAATTAATTTTATTTTGAATTTTATTTGAAAAAAAATGACATTTTTTAATTAAAAAAAATTTTTTCAAAAAAACAGCATTTTTTTATAATTAAAAAAAAATTTTTTTTTCAAAAAACGGTATTTTTTTATGATTTTAAAAATTTTTTTTCAAAAAAAATGTCAAATTTTTAATGATTTTAAATTATCAAAAAAATTTTTTTTTCAAAAAAACGATATTTTTTAATGATTTTAAATTATCAAAAAAATTTTTTTTTTGGAAAAATGTCAAAATTTTAATGATTTTAAATGTCAAATGTAATAAATATGAAAATTAAAAATATATAAAAGACGTTTTAATATTGAAAAACATTTGCTTTTTTTGATTTAAATTTTTTTTTATAAAAAAATATCGTTTTTTTTGAAAAATTTTTTTAATGAAAATATTGATTTTATCAAATAAAATTCCATATCCTCCGAAAGATGGAGGGTCAATTGCAACTTTAAATTTATTAAAATCCTTATCTAATTTAGGAAATAAAATTGTTTTACTGACAATGAACACAGAAAAACATTATTTTGAATTGGAAAAATTACCGCTTTTTTTTACAAAAAATATTAAAACAATTTCTGTTTATGTAAAAGCAAGTATTAATAAAAAAGATGCTTTAAAAAATTTATTTTTTTCAAAATTGCCATATAGTGCGGAGAGATTTCTTAATGAAAATTATAAAATGGATTTAATAAAAATCCTAAAAAAAGAAAAATTTGATATTATTCAATTGGAAGGTTTGCCTCTTGCTTTGTATATTTCAATTATACGAAAATATTCTACATCAAAAATTTCTATGCGTTCGCACAATATAGAAGACGAAATTTGGGAACGAAGTTCTAAAATGGAAAAAAATATTTTCAAAAAATTTTATTTGAAAATTTTATCCAAACGCATAAGAAACTTAGAGTTTAAATCTTTAAAAAAGTATGATTTTCTTTTGCCAATTACAAAAAGAGATGAAAAAATTTTTAAAAAATTTGAACATAAATGTAAAATTCTCGTCACTCCAACCGGAATAAATTCAAAAGAATTACATCCAGATTTTACAAAAATAAAATATCCATCTATTTTTCATCTTGGTGCTTTGGATTGGTTGCCAAACCAAGAGGGTTTGATATGGTTTTTTGATAAAATTTGGAAAAATCTTATAAAAAAAAATCCAAATTTAAAATTTTATCTTGCCGGAAGAAATGCTCCTGATTTTATTAGGAAAAAATTTAAAAATATTAAAAATCTAATTTTTCTCGGCGAGATAAAAGTTGCAAAAGATTTTATTAATTCTCATGCAATTATGATAGTTCCACTTTTTTCCGGAAGCGGAATGCGAATAAAAATTATTGAAGGTATGGCTCTGGGAAAAACTATTATCACAACTTCAATTGGGACAGAAGGAATTAATAGTACACATAAAAAAAATATTTTAATAGCAAATTCTCCAAAAAAATTTGAAAAAGAAATTCAGAAAGTTTTAGACGATAAATTGCTTTTCCAAGAAATTGGGAAAAATGCTATTGTTTTTGTGAAAAAGAATTTTGATAATGAAAATATTGCAAAAAAATTAATGCAATTTTATAAAGAAAATTTATAATGCTTTTAATTTATACGGAAAAAATTACATCACGATTAGAATATATTTTTGATTTTATTTTTAATGAAATTCTTGGGATTAATTTTGAAATTACGGAAAATAAAAATTCTTTTATTGAAAATAAAAATCATCAAAAAATAAATTATTCGAAAAAAGAATTTTCAAATATTTTATTTCTATATTCAAAAAATTTACTTTTTGAAAAAGAAATTAAAAATCAAAATTTCAAAAAATTTTTTTTTGAAAAAAATGGAGTTTTTTGGAAAAAATCTTTTTTTCATTTTGATATTTTTGCCGCAAGTTTTTATCTTATTTCTCGTTATGAAGAATATTTGCCCTTTGAAAAAGATATTCATAATCGTTATTCTGCGAAAAATAGCACTGCCTACAAAAATAATTTTTTGCAAAAACCAATAATTAACATTTGGGCAAATGAATTTTTTGAAAAATTAAAATTATATTTTCCAAATTTAAAAAAGAAAAAAATACATTTTGAATATATTTGTACCATTGATGTTGATAATGCTTACGCATACCTAAATAAAAAATTTTTTTTGATTTTTGGCAGTTTTTTTAAGAGTTTTTTAAAATTTGATTTCAATAATAATTTTCAAAGATTTAAAACTATTTTTGGTTTTCAAAAAGACAAATTTGATAATTTTGATTACTTAGAAAATCTAAGAAAAAAATATAATTTAAAAATAATTTATTTCTTTTTATTTGGAAAATATAAAAAATTTGATAGGAATATTTCCATAAGAAATAAAACTTTTCAAAAATTAATTAAAAATTTGGAAAAAAATAATGAAATAGGAATTCATCCAACTTATTTTTCCAACGAAAAAAAAGAAATTTTAAATGAAGAGATTTTAAATTTATCAAAATTAATTAAAAAAAAAATTACCAAAAGTAGACAACATTATTTAAAATTGGAATTTCCAAAGACTTATGAAAATTTGGAAAAATTTGGAATAAAAGAAGATTATACTATGGGTTATGCCGATGAAATTGGTTTTCGTGCAAGTACTTCTACAGCTTTTTATTTTTATAATTTGTATAAAGAAAAAAGAAGCAATTTAAAAATTTATTCTTTTGCTTTTATGGAAGTTAGTTTAAAAAATTATTTAAAATATTCGCCGAATTTTTCAAAAAAAAAAATTTATGAGATGATTTTATACGTAAAAAAATATGGCGGCACTTTCATTAGTTTATGGCACAATGAAAGTTTAAGTGATAAATATGAATGGAAAAATTGGAGGAATGTTTTGGAAGAAACGATAAAATTTATAAATAAAAAATGAAATTTTAAAAATTTCATTTTTTATTTATAAATGAATTTTCAAAAAAAATTTTATATCTAATTTTTTTCTCTATTTTTTTCAATCTGTTCATATAAAGATTTCATTTCTTCCATAGAAGCGGAAATTTGCTCCATTTTTTCATTTAATTCATCGTTTTTTCTGTTTTCTTCGGAAACTTTAATTTTTAATTTATCATTTAAAATTTTCATTTCTTTCATAGAATTAAAATTCTGTTCTTCTTTTTCTTTTAATTTAATATTTTTCTTATTTTCTTCGGAAACTTGAACTTTTAATTTTTCATTTAAAGTTCTTATTTTTTCTATTTTTTGTTGGAATTTATCTTCTTGCTCTAATAATTTTTTATTATTAATTTCTAAATTTTTAAATGTTCTTCTTTGTTTTGTAATATCGTGAGCGAAAATAATTATTTTATAAATATTATTCCTAATATTAAAAATTGGATTATAAGATGCACTAACCCATATTGCATCACCATTTTTTTTAATTCTTTTAAATGCACCTTTTATGAATTCTCCCTTTTTTAGTTTATTCCAAAAATCAGCATAAAATTTTGTTGTTACATATTCTTTATTTACGATATTATCGTGATTCATTCCGATAATTTCTTTCATTGGATATTCTAATAAATCAGCAAACAACTCATTAATAGATATAATTTTACCATTAATATCCATTTCAATAATTGCATTTGAACGTTCTATCCCCTTGATTTTTCCTTTTAAATCTAAGAAAGTTAATTTATCAGATGTTATATCTAAAGAAGACGCAATGATTTTATAAGGTTTTTTATTTTTATCTAAAACAGGTACATAAGTTGATTTTAACCATATTTCCTTTCCAAATTTATCTATATTAACAAATTCTCCGGAATATATTTCTCCTTCATTCAAATCGTCCCACAATTTTTTATGAAACTTTATTTCTTCTTTCTCTTCAGAAATAAATAAATTGTAGCTATTACCAACCATTTCTTCATCCGAATATCCAATTAATTCCTCAAATAATTTATTTACTCTTTTAATTTTTCCTTTCATATCAAACTCAACAACCGCTGTGGTATTATCTACAGCGTTTAATTGTCCTCTCATTTCTAAATCTTTTTCCATAATTTCTCCTATGCGTTTTTTATTTTCTATGTTTAAAATTTTAATTGCTCTTTGTTGTTCTTTTTCTCGTTTTGCAAGACTTTCTTTGGTAACTTGTAATTCTTCTAAATTTTGACGCATTTCTTCATCTCTTATGGCAAGTTCTTCCTCTTTAAATTTTGCATCTTTTAATAATCTGACAGTATTTAAATTTGTTTTCAGAGTAGCAATTGCTGATGCAATATTTTCACCTATTTTTTCTACAAATTCTATTTTATAATTTTTCAAATGGAAAAAAGACGCAATTTCTATAACTCCATAAATTTTTTCATTTACTTTTAAAGGAGCAATAAGTAAAGAACGAGGCTTAGAATCTCCAAGTCCAGAACCAATATTAATGTATGTTTTTGGCAGATCTGTGATATAAATTATTTCTTGCTCTTGCATACATCTTCCGAGAAGTCCTTCTCCTATTTCTATTCGTTTTTCTAATATTTTTTTTCTACCATAAGCATAGCTTGCCATTAGTTCTAAAAAAACATCATTTTTATCTTCATCATTAATAATAAATAATCCTCCTTGATTTACTTCAACATATTTTATTAGATTTTTAATTATATCGAAAGAAAAATTATTAATATTATCATCATTTTTTTGTAAAATATCACTAAACATTGCTATACCGTTAGTTGTCCATCGTCTTTCTTCGTTTTCTTTTTTTCTTAATGATTCTTCATTAGAAGCATTATAAAGTTCATTTTTCATTTTTATTAAAGAATTTCCTAGTAAATCATTTTTACTAAGAGAGGTAAACTCTATTTTAAAATTTCCTTTTCCTATTTCTTCGGAAAATTCTGAGGTTTTTTTTAAATTTTTTACAAGTATATTTAAAGCGATACTCATTTCTCCAATTTCGTCATTGCTTACTTTTATTTCTTTTTTTGGAAGTATGCCTTTCCCCATATCAAGAACAATATTTTTTATAAACTCCAGTGGAATTTTTATTGCTCTTATTGTAACAATTCCTGTCAAAAGAACAATAATACCCATTATATTCCCCATATAAACAACCAGCCTTTCAAACCACGAAAAATCTTTAATAATTTGACTATTTAATTTATCAACAATTTTTTCTTGATTTTCTATTAAAATATTTAATTTTTTCAAAATTTCATCTGTCAGTTCTATAATTTCTCCATTAGTTTCTACTTGTGGGTTAATTTCAAAAAATACAAGTGGGTTTTCATAGCTTTCAAAATCTTTTAGTTGACTCATTATAATTTTGTGTTTTTTAAAGAGTTTCTCTATCAATATTTTTGTTTTGAAAAATATTTTTTTATCTTTTTCTTTCCATAAGAAAACGAATTTATTTGATATTTTTTTTTCTAAATTTACATATTTTATATTATGTAAATTTTTTAAAAGTTTTTTTTCAGGTGTATCTTCTTTTCTATCAACAAGCACCCAGCTTTTAATTAAAAATTTAGAATTATTAATAATATATGATAAATCGTGAAGATAAGAAACAGAAGGCATATAGATTTGTGTTATCATAATGCTGGTTTCACGATTTTCTTCTGCTGTTATATAAATTAAATAAGCATTAATAACAACAGCTATTAATAATATTATAAAACCAATTCCTAATTTTTTTGTTATTGTAAATTTGAATTTCATAAAAATATAAAAAAAAATTTCTTAAAATTAATAAAAAATTTATTTTTAATAAATAAAAAAATTTTTTTTTCAAAAAATAATTAAAATTTAACATTTTAATTTTAAATAAAAAAAATTTTTTCAAAAAACGCCCAAAATTTTAATATTTTTTAATTTTAAAATAAAAAAAATTTTTTTTTCAAAAATCGTCCAAAATTTTAATATTTTTCAATTTTAAATAAAAAATTTTTTTCAAAAATCGTCCAAAATTTTAATATTTTTTAATTTCAAATAAAAAAAAATTTTTTTCAAAAAACGTCCAAAATTTCAACATCTTTTAATTTAAAAATAAAAAAAATTTTTTTCAAATTCGTCCAAAATTTTAATGTTTTTTAATTTCAAAATAAAAAAATTTTTTTCAAATTCGTGAAAATTTTAAGATTTTTTAATTTCAAAATAAAAAAATTTTTTTCAAAAAACGTGAAAATTTTAAGATTTTTTAATTTGAAAATAAAAAAATTTTTTTCAAAAAACGTGAAAATTTTAAGATTTTTTAATTCCAAAATAAAAATTTTTTTCAAATTCGTGAAAATTTTAATATTTTTTAAATCAAAATATATTATTATTTTTTACAATATAGCATTTTTACTGCTTGCAAATAAATATAAATTTTTTTCAATTCATAGAAATCCAAACAATCAAAACCTTTCGAGACAAAATATTCATAATTTCCATTTTCTAATTTGTTGAGTATCATAAACTTCCAATAAGCGCCAATTATATAACCACCTTTTATAGTATTTGTATTATTTAAAGTAATTGCGGCAAGCATTGCAGCAAGCACTTGATATTCAGGATTACCATTGAAATTTACTCCTTTTTTATATTCTTGAAGAAAAAAATAAGGCTTTTTCGGCTCATTTATTCCGGTTGCAACAAAAAAATCAGGATAACCAACTAATGTCCAGCCATTTAATTTGCAATTTATAGCATATTCATACCAATCTTTTATATATTTATTACTGAAGTTTACTTTATAAAGAAGAATTGCTATAAATTTTGCTATTAAAGTTTGTTCATTATAACTGTTAAGATAAAATTTATTTTTTTTTATTAAATTTTTCAAAAAAATTTTTTCTTCTTTTGATAATTCATATTTATATGAGAACCATTTTAAAAATTTATTTTCTTCATCTGCTTGTTCAATATTTACAATTTCCATCAATTTCTCTAATGTCGCTGAACGAAAATTTAAAATTTTTCCAGATTCAGTTAATAATTTATACTCATCATCCAACCAAGAATTAAATTTTTCTTTATCTGATTTTGTGCTTATAATTTTCATTAACCTTTTTAATACATCATCATTTAAAACTAATGATTTTTTAAAATCTTTTTTCATAATATTTTTTTCAAAAAAATGTCAATTTTTTTAAATAAAAAAAAATTTTTGAAAAAACGTCAATTTTTTTAATATTTTTAATTTCAAAATAAAAAAATTTTTTTTCAAAATTCGTCCAAAATTTTAATGTTTTTTATATCAAAAAAAAATTTTTTTTCAAATTCGTCCAAAATTTTAATAATTTTTAAATTTTAAAAAAAATTTTTTTTTTTAAATTCGTTCAAAATTTTAATAATTTTAAAATCAAAATCAAAAAAAAATTTTTTTCAAATTCGTCCAAAATTTTAATAAAAAATTTTTTTACCTGATAATCAATAGATTACAATTTTTTTCAAAAAAAACTAAATTTTTTAACTACAAAATTAGTTATATAACTAAAAAAGACTTATATTTGCATAATTTTAAATTAAAAAAAATGATTAAAAAAGACTTAACAAAAGCTGAAGAACAAATTATGAAGATCCTTTGGAAGATAAAAAAAGGATTTGTAAAAGACATAATTTCTCATTTTAAAATGCCTAAACCAGCATATAATACAGTTTCTACCATAGTAAGAATTTTGGAAAGGAAAAATTTTGTTTCTCATAAAGTTTACGGAAAAACACATGAATATTTTCCGTTAATTGAAAAAAAAGATTATACAAAAAATTTTCTTTCAAAATTTATAGGAAATTATTTTGACAATTCTTTCGGACAATTACTTTCGTTTTTTTCTAGGGAAAATGATTTGAATGTCAAAGAATTAGAAGAATTAATGAAACTGGTAGAAAAAGAAATTAAAATAAAAAAAAACAATAAAAATGTTTAATTTTATTTTAGAAAACGGCTTTTTCATTTATCAATACAAATTATTTTTAAATTTGTTTTTTATGTATTTGATTTATTTTTTGTTTTTAAAAAACGAAACAAATTTTAAATTAAACCGTTTTTATTTAATTTTTTCTGTCTTATTTTCCCTAGTAATTCCATTTTTAAATTTTGAAACTTTCATTGAAAATGAAAATATTTTTAATTTCAATTTAAATGAAATAGATATTTCAAAAAAAAATTTTACTCAAAACGAGGCTTTTTTTAATGAATTTGATATTATATTTTTAATTTATTTTTTGATTTCTTTTATATTTTTTTTCTTTTTAATGAAAGAAATATTTTTTATAAAAAAAATTATTTATAAAAATAAGGTCATAAAATTAAAAAATATAAATTTTGTTTTATTAGATAAAAAAAGTTCCTCATTTTCATTTTTCAATTATTTATTTATTTCTAAAGATATTTTTTCTGACATCAAAAAAAGCAAAATTGTTTTACATGAAAAAGTTCATATTAAACAATTTCATTCTTTAGATTTATTATTTTTAGAAGTTCTTAAAATTATTTTTTGGTTCAATCCATTAATTTATTTGTATAAAAAATCCATTTCCGAAGTTCATGAATATCTTGCAGATGACGGTGTTTTGAAGAAAACAAAAAATTCTGTTTCTTATAAGCGTTTAATTTTGGAAGAAGTTTTTTATTCAAATTACAATATCGCAAATTATTTTAATCAATTAACAATAAAAAATCGTTTAGTTATGATGACAAAAATTAAGTCCTCAGAAAAAAGCAAATTCAAAATTTTATTTGCTTTGCCAGTTTTAATTGTTTTATTTATATTTTCTGCATGCTCAGAAAACGATAAAATAATAGATAAAAATACTATAATTTATCAGCTTGATGAAGTAGAACAACCAAGGTATTCAGAAGAAATGGAAAATGATGGTTTTATTTATGTTAGTGATCAACTTAAAAAATACATCAGATATCCAAAGAAAGAAAAAGAAGCTGGTTTACAAGCCGATGTACTTCTTAGTTTTATAGTTTGGAAAGACGGTAGTGTTCAAAATGTGAAAGTTATTAGAGCTTTTCATTTAGATAATGAAAATCAAATAGATAGTGTTGTAGAAGTTTCTCAGGCATTTAAAAATGAAGCTATTAGATTAACTAAAAATTTAAAATTTACCCCTGCAAGAAACCATGGGGAAAACGTAAATGTTATAACAGGATTTTGTGTTAAATTTAGATTATAAAAATTTTAATATTTTTAAATTTCAAATTAAAAAATTTTTTTTTTTAATTCGTTCAAAATTTTAATAATTAAATTTTTTCACTTGACAATCAACACTTTACAATTTTTTTTAAAAAAAAACGTAAATTATTAACTATAAAATTAGTTGCATAACTAAAAAAGACTTATATTTGCATAATTTTAAATTAAAAAAAATGATTAAAAAAGACTTAACAAAAGCTGAAGAACAAATTATGAAGATCCTTTGGAAGATAAAAAAAGGATTTGTAAAAGACATAATTTCTCATTTTAAAATGCCTAAACCAGCATATAATACAGTTTCTACCATAGTAAGAATTTTGGAAAGGAAAAATTTTGTTTCTCATAAAGTTTACGGAAAAACACATGAATATTTTCCGTTAATTGAAAAAAAAGATTATACAAAAAATTTTCTTTCAAAATTTATAGGAAATTATTTTGACAATTCTTTCGGACAATTACTTTCGTTTTTTTCTAGGGAAAATGATTTGAATGTCAAAGAATTAGAAGAATTAATGAAACTGGTAGAAAAAGAAATTAAAATAAAAAAAAACAATAAAAATGTTTAATTTTATTTTAGAAAACGGCTTTTTCATTTATCAATACAAATTATTTTTAAATTTGTTTTTTATGTATTTGATTTATTTTTTGTTTTTAAAAAACGAAACAAATTTTAAATTAAACCGTTTTTATTTAATTTTTTCTGTCTTATTTTCCCTAGTAATTCCATTTTTAAATTTTGAAACTTTCATTGAAAATGAAAATATTTTTAATTTCAATTTAAATGAAATAGATATTTCAAAAAAAAATTTTACTCAAAACGAGGCTTTTTTTAATGAATTTGATATTATATTTTTAATTTATTTTTTGATTTCTTTTATATTTTTTTTCTTTTTAATGAAAGAAATATTTTTTATAAAAAAAATTATTTATAAAAATAAGGTCATAAAATTAAAAAATATAAATTTTGTTTTATTAGATAAAAAAAGTTCCTCATTTTCATTTTTCAATTATTTATTTATTTCTAAAGATATTTTTTCTGACATCAAAAAAAGCAAAATTGTTTTACATGAAAAAGTTCATATTAAACAATTTCATTCTTTAGATTTATTATTTTTAGAAGTTCTTAAAATTATTTTTTGGTTCAATCCATTAATTTATTTGTATAAAAAATCCATTTCCGAAGTTCATGAATATCTTGCAGATGACGGTGTTTTGAAGAAAACAAAAAATTCTGTTTCTTATAAGCGTTTAATTTTGGAAGAAGTTTTTTATTCAAATTACAATATCGCAAATTATTTTAATCAATTAACAATAAAAAATCGTTTAGTTATGATGACAAAAATTAAGTCCTCAGAAAAAAGCAAATTCAAAATTTTATTTGCTTTGCCAGTTTTAATTGTTTTATTTATATTTTCCGCATGCTCAGACGAGGGAGAAGTTATAAATAATGAAACAAAAAAAGCAAAAACTTCAAAAATTATCAGTGAGGGAGATAATAAAAATAACATTAAAGAAGAAGTTGTTTTGAATACTGCAGAAGTGATGCCGAAGTTTATAGGTGATAATAATGCTTTTAATGTTTTTCTTTCAAAAAACATTAAATTTCCTGAAAAAGAGAAAGCAGAAGGATTACAGCAAAAAGTATTTGTTTCTTTTGTGATAGACAAAGATGGAAGTATAATAGATGTAGAAATTGTAGCAACTCTTGCTTTTAATGAAAAAGAAAATAAGTTTAAAGGTAGAGTTGAAGTTTCCCCAGGGTTTAAAAAAGAAGCAATTAGAGTAATTAAATTTTCAAAATGGAAAGCTGGAGAAAAGAACGGAGAAAAAGTTAAAATAAAAATGTCTATTCCGATAACATTTAGATTATCATAAAATTTTTTTATAAAGATTCCAAAACTTTGGAATCTTTATAAAAATTTTTTCAAAATTATTTTTTATTCCTCCAATTATAAAGCGTTCTCGTTGTAATACTTTCACCTTTTGTTTCATAAAAATCCGAAATCTTTTTTGCAGTTCCAAATTTTGAAAATAATTTTTCAGCAAACTTTTTGAAAAAGTTTTTTTTAATTTCTTCAATTGAAAAATTTTCTATATCTAATAATGGATTTTTTTCTTTCTTTTTCTTTGAGAAATATTTTGAAAATTCTGCTTGGGTAAACTTAAAAGGAGAATTATAATTTAATTCTTTTTTTTCTTCCTTTGAAAATTGCATAAAAGTATGATAATAAATTGCAATTTTTTGCAAATCTCTAAAATTCCCATATAAATCTAAACTTTTTAGCCAATTTAATAATTCTTTTTCATCTGGCGCTTCAAAATGTTTTTTAAAACCTAATTGCTTCCATATACTTTTCCAGTCATTTTCTCTGTCTCCGGGAGTTTCTCGCAAAGGAGGAAATTCTATAATTAATTGTGTAATTCTATCGAATAAATCTGGATATAATTTTTCTCTCAACTCTTTTATTGTGTTGTTGCTTGCTATTATGACTGTACATTTTATTTTTTCTATTTTATTAGATTTTAATCTTCTTATGGTAAAATTATTATTCCGATCTGTTGATAATGCTGTCATTAATTTTGCCTGAACTCTTCTGGAAAGATGATGTATTTCATCGAGGAAAAGTATTCCATCTTTTGCTTTGTGAAACAAACCGTCTGTTTTTTTATCTGCTCCGGTAAAAGCTCCTTTTACATATCCAAATAAATCTGCTTCAGTTTTATTATCGTCGTCAAAAGATGCACAATTTGCCTCAGCATAATTTTTTTTATCTATTACTTCGTTCACAAGTTGTGTTTTTCCTGTTCCTCTTTCTCCAATCAAAAGTATAGTAAAACCCTGTTTAATATAAGTTTTCATTTTTATATTTGCTAATATACGACTTTGAGATTTTGTATTTTCATAAATTCTCAAATTGTTAGATATTTTTGAAAATAATTTTAATGCCTGTTTTTTTATAAGAAAATTTTTAAAACGAGTATCTGTGTAAATACCTTTTTTATCATAAGTGCTTATAAAATTAGAATTTTTTGGCATTAAATTATTCTCTGCTAAAATATGCCAAGCAACCTGTGTTTCATTACTTCCAAGAGAAACATTTACCATAAAATTTGCGTTTTTATGCTTATTTTTTATCTCTTTTATAAACTTATTTAATTTATTAAAAATTTCTTCTGTGTCCCTTAGGTCATTAATTCCTAAATTTTTTTCTTCAAAATTATGAGAATATTTTTCTTTTGCATTACTGTAATTTTTAAACCATATTATTTGTTCTTTTATTGGATAATGTTGCATATCTCTCCATATTAATTCCATAAATAAATCGCATTTCTTCGGATATTTTTTTTTCACAAAGTTTTTATCATCAATTATTTTAACATTTTTTTGCTTTATTACATCTGTGTAAATTTTTTTCATTCTTTTTTTAATTACAAAATCATCAATTAAGATATTTTTTCGATACTTAAAACGACGCTGAGAAATCTTATCAAAAGTACTTTGGTCAGAAGTAAGGTAATATATTTTATCAAATAAAAAACCTTTTTTTCTTTTATCAAAAACTTCATTCATTGCATCCTGAGAAATATTATTGACATAAATTTTCTCATCTTCAACTTTACAATTCTCCAAATAAAAAACAGATAATATATGTTTCATATATGCTATTCCGTGGGTGGTGTAATGAAATGTAATATAAATATTTTCTTTTTTATTTTTCATTATTATTTTTTTTGCAAAAAAAGAAAAATTTTTCATATAAAGAAAAATTATTTCACAATAAAGTTTTGAAGCATTTTTTAAATGCCTGATATTCAGTCGTATAAAAATGGCACTAAAATTGAATTATTATAAAAAATTTTTTATTTTAAAATAAATTTATGGAAAAAAATATTAAAAAAGTAAATCACGAGTCTGATATTAAAAACTTTAATAAAGGGACTTTATTATTTGATAATAAAAAATCAAATTGTATGAAAAAAGTTATAAACTTTTCAAGTTTTTTGTTTATATTGCTTTTTATAAGCAATAGTTTATTTGCCCAATTTTCATTACATATTGGTGCTGGAGTTCCAACTGGAGATTTTGCTGCTGACGATATAAGTGAAGAAGATGATGGATTATCTGGAACAGGTTTTAATGCAGGATGGGAATATCTGACACCATTGGTAGATTCTTCTGGATTGAATTTGTTTTTGGGAGGAGATTTGTTTATTAATAGTTTTAGTGACGATGCTAAAGATGAAATGGAAGAGGTAATATTTGATACAGATATTGAATTTCCTATGTATATTAATATTCCAGTTACAGTTGGTTTAAATTATACATTTGATATTGATCAATCTGTTAAATTTTTTGGAAAGGCTGGTGTTTCAGCAAATTTTCTAAAAATGACAGATCTTATTATAGAAAATGCGGTTTCCGAAATTACAGTAACATATGATCCTTCAGCATCTTTTGGTTTTCTCATTGGCGGTGGAATAATTTTGAAAGACAAATTTATAATTGCTGCTAATTATTTAGCCTTAGGAGAACATGATATAGATGGTAATATTGAAAGTGATGTTTTGGGTCTTGATATTGATGGAGAAATTGATGGGTTCAAAAGGAATGTATCTATAATAAAGATTAGTTTTGGAATAATTCTTTAAAATTATTATAAAAATAAATTTAAAATTAAATTTTATGAGAGAGAATAAATTTTTATTAATAAGTATTTTGGCATTATTTATTGTGTTTGCAAGTTGTAAAAAAGATGAAGAAGAAGATGATATTGTATCATCTAAAATTTCCATAATAATAAAAAATCAATCTGGAGAGAAGCAGAAAGGAATTATTGTTTATATGTTTGATAAATCAATATCAAGTCCATTTGGTAATGATCCTCTTTTTAGCAAAAGGGAAGTTGTTACAAATAGTGACGGTATTGCAACTTTTGAATTGCGAACATTTGATTTAGAAATAATTAATACACCACAAAAAACTTTTTATTTTGTTGTTTTCGACGAATTAAATGAAAATGTTATTTTAGGACATACTGCAGTAACAATTAAAGAGGGCGAAACTAAATCAGAAATAATTGTTATTTAATAAATAAATATATTTCTTTTGATTTTAAGAATTTTCTAATTTTTAAAATATAAATTTTTTTATATTTTAAAAATTTTTTTTTTGAAAAAAACGTCAATTTTTTAATGATTTTTTTTTTCAAAAAATGGCAAAATTTTAATGATTTAATTTTATAAAAAAATTTTAAATATTGAATGGATTTAAAATTTTTATAGATTTAATTTTTTCAAAATCTTTTTGATTTCTAGTTACAACGGTTAAATTATTAATTAATGCTGTAGCAGCAATAATTGCATCTCCATCTTTAAGTTATATTTTTGTTTAATATCAATAATTTTATATATTAAATTATCAGAAAATGGTATTATTTTCGCGTAATTCAAAAAATCTTTTGCTTTTTCATATTTTATATCATCAATATAATCTTTAAAACCTAAAAATTCAATTTTTGATATTACAGATATATTAAATGATTTTTGAAAAATTTTGATAACTATTTCCTTTTGTTTATGAGTTAATTTCCCATCAAAAAAATAAATCAAAATATTGGTATCAATCAAGAATTTTTCTTTTCCATTCATTCCTTATATTTTTTAAGTGTTTATCAATCAAATTTTCACCAATGTCAGAAACTCCAAAATATTTATTATAATCTACTTTATTTTTTAGATTTTTCGGAATTTCAAAAGGAAAAATAATAATTTCTACTTTTTTTGTATTTATATAATCTGGTAGAATTAAATTGATTTTATTATCAATTACTTCAGTAATATCATGATATAAATATTCCATTTATTTAAAATTTAATAAAATTAAAATACAAATTATTTATAATTTTTTTTTCAAAAAAAATATATTTTATATAAAACACAAAATTATAAAATTTATTTTATAAAAATATAAAATTTGAAAAATATAAAAATATAATTTTTTTACGATTTTAATTTATTAAAAAAAAATTTTTTTCAAAAAAACGTCAATTTTTTAATGATTTTTTTTTATTAAAAATAAATTTTTTTTCAAAATCGGCAAATTTTAATGATTTTAAATTATCAAAAAAATTTTTTTTTGAAAAAAACGTCAATTTTTTAATGATTATAAATTATAAAAAAAAATTTTTTCGAAAAAAACGTCAATTTTTTAATGATTTTAAATTATCAAAAAAATTTTTTTGAAAAAAACGTCAATTTTTTAATGATTTTAAATTATAAAAAAAAAATTTTTTGATAAAATGGCAAAATTTTACGAATTTTTTTAATTAAAAAAAAATATATATTATAAATTGTAAATTTTTAAATCTAAAAAAAAAATAGATATGTTAATAAATAATGATAAAAAGATTATTCCTTTTAGGAACGCTGGACTTGAAGAATTAATGAAAGTTGTTAATATTAAAAAAATAGTTAATTATAAAAAATTTGAAAAATGGTTTTCTTATGATTATAAAATCACTGAAAACGAAATTGATTTTTTGAAAGAACTCATTTCTGTTAATGAGTTATATTTATCTTATTATAATGAGCAAAAATTATCTATGCGATTTGTTGCTCCTATTTTGCTTAGGGTAAATTTTCAATTTAAAGATGTTTTTGATTGGTATCAAAATGAAATTATTGCCGAAATTAATGGCTTTACATTCAAAGGAATACCAGACTTTTTGGTTGCAAAAGGAATAGAAAAACCTAAAAATCCATTTTTCTTTTTGCAAGAATATAAAAAGTCGCTCAACGCTTATGGTAATCCAGAAAATCAAGTTCTTGCAGCGATGCTTGCTGCTATAAATTTGAATAATTCTAAAAAAATTATAGGAAGTTTTGTAATCGGTAGATTTTGGCAATTTATTATTTTAGAAAAATCAGAGAATAATAATTATGAATATTTTGTTTCTAAGGGATTTGACGCTTTAGATTTTGAAAATTTAAAACAAATTTATATAAATTTGCAAGCTGTTAAATTTATATATTGTAAATAATTTTGATTTTTTTTTATTTTGAAATTTAAAAATGTTAAAATTTCGGCGTTTTTTGAAAAAAATTTTTTTTATTTTGATTTTAAAAATATTAAAATTTTGGACGATTTTTGAAAAATTTTTTTTTTAAACATTGGTTTTTTTTAAAACACCAATGTTTGTTTTAATGATTTTGAAAAAATTTTAATATGATGTTGTCATATTATTAGGAACAACGATAATAAAATCTGCCAAATTTTCATTTTCTTTATTCCATTCATTAATATTTTCTTCCATTACCGTTGCTATTGTAATGATTTTTGATTTTGGTTTTTCTTCTTTTATAAAATAAACTATTCCCTCGTAATTATCAGAGTGATAAGTTCCATTAAAATGAAGAAAAGTTTTTTTCTTTTTCCAATATTCCAAAATAAAATATGACATACAAGCATCTTTTGATGCCTGAGCTTCAGCGATGTGTATCTTTTGAGACTTTTTTTTCATCATCATTTTTTTTGGCATTTTGCTTTTTTTCTTCTTCATTCCCATATTCATATTTTCCATTTTTTTGTAGCTTTCTAATTCCATATTTGCTTTTATTGGCAAATCTGGTAAAAATTCTTTCGCTTCTTTGCTTAGATTTTTCAAACTTTTTAAGCCATTTTTTGCTACATAAGAAGCATAACGTCTGGGGATATTTGTCGCAACAAATTTTAATTTCTTTTCTTTTGCAAACTCGAAAAAAGGCTTGTAATCTGTAGAATAGTTTGGCCAAAGTTTTGCTTCGCTTTCAAAATTTCTTTGCTTTATTAAACCAGCAAAATATTCGTCTATTTTTAATTGGTCGTCTGTTTCAAACATTTCTGCACCAAGAATTAATTTATCTTTTTTCTTTTGGTACAGTTTTTTTGTCAGCTCAAGCTCCAACCAATGACAAATAGGATTATTATGCAATTCTCCAAAAAAAACAAAATCGCTTTCTGCAGACGATTTTATAAGATCTTCGAAATCAACTTTTTTACCTGTTTTTGTGTAAATTTGATAAGCCTTATAATCGCTTGATGAAAAAATCAAAATTACAAAAAACAATATTGAAATTATTTTTAACTTATAAACCATATTATCTTTTTAAAAATTTATTAAAAGTAATAATTTTTTTTATTTTTTTATTTTTATTTTTTTTACTACCGTAAAAGCAGCTTGATTATTTTTTCTAAAAAATTCTTTTTCTAAATTTACAGGATTTTTTCTTCCGGTAACTCTATCATCATCGTGTATGACAAAAATTGTACTTTTGTCAATAATTGCAATTCCTTCGCTTTTGTGAGCAAAATGTATGGCTTTATTATTTTCATCTTTTACAATTTTAAAATCCTTTTTTTTGTTGAAATCAGACATGGAAATTTCCAATAAATATCCACCCATAGCAATATCAATTTCTGCTAATTCATAAGAAACAAGCAAATAAATTTTATCATTAAATTTATCATATTCTAATGAAGAAACACCAATTTCTTCATTTATTTCTGGAAAATTATTTTTTGTAAGTTTATACAATAATTCAAAATTATTTTTTAATTTAATTGTTTCTTTTTCAATAAAATAATCTACCGAAATTAACGTTATTGTATATTCAAAATCTGTGTAATTTTTTCCAATTTCTCTTATTCCAAAAAGCAATTTATTTTCTGGCAAAACAGCTAAACCTTCTATTTTAAAATAATTTATTCCATTTTGGAATTTTTTGCTTTCCAAGAGTTTTAAAAAATGCTCTCTTAAATTTACAGAACTAATAATTTTATTATTTTCAATGGGTGAAATAATTTTTACATTATTTTCAAAATTATTTTTCCAAAAAATAATATTATTATAATTATCCCAAGAATTATTTTTTTTTCTTACTCTGTCAAATCCGGAAATTGCTATAATAAATTTTTCATCTATTGTACAGCTTAAATCTTCTATTTTTTTTGTATTTAAAATTGTTTCATTTTCTATAAAAAAGATACTATCCAATTGAAAATTATTATTACATGGAATTTTGAAAATTGGCGATGCATCTGGAATGGACTTGTCATTTCCAATAAATAAATTTCCATTAACAAAAGTAACTCCGGAAGCTTCGGCATTGAAAATAATTTCCTTTTTGTTTAAATTCTCCGGAATAACATTAATTACACCTCTTTTTAAAATTTTTGCAAAACAAATAGTATCAGATTTTTGAGATTTTGCAAAACAAAAAAATGTAAAAAAAAACGTAAAAATGAGAAAAAAATTTTTTTTCATAAAAATATAAAATTTAAAATATTCATAAAAGTAAATTTTTTTTTAAAAAAAAATATATTTTTGTAAAAAATTATTTAAAATGGAAAAAAAAGTAAGATTACGTTTTGCTCCAAGTCCAACCGGAGCTTTACATATCGGTGGTGTACGCACTGCTTTATTTAATTATTTATTTGCAAAAAAACATAATGGGGATTTTATTTTGAGAATAGAAGACACTGACCAAAATCGTTATGTTGAAGGAGCGGAAAAATATATTATAGAATCTTTAAAATGGTGTAATATAAATTTCGATGAAGGAGTTGGAATAGGTGGAGATTTTGCTCCTTACCGACAGTCAGAAAGAAAAAAAATTTATAAAAAATATGCTGATAAATTATTAAAAGAAAATTTTGCTTACTACGCTTTCGATACATCTGAAGAACTGGAAAAAATGCGTGCAGATTTGAGAAAAGCAAAAGTAAAAACACCACAATATAATGGAATTACCAGATTAAATATGCGAAATTCTTTGACTTTGTCGGCAGATGAAGTAAAAAAATTACTTGATAATAATGTTCCTTATGTTATTAGAATAAAAATTCCAAGAAATGAAAAGGTTAAAATTTACGATATTATCAGAGGTTGGGTAGAATTTCATTCTTCAAAATTAGACGATAAAGTTATTTTTAAATCTGACGGTATGCCGACTTATCATCTTGCAAATGTCGTAGATGATCATTTAATGAAAATTTCTCACGTTATTAGAGGAGAGGAATGGTTACCTTCTTTACCAACGCATAAACTTTTGTATCAATATCTTGGATGGGAAAAAGATATGCCAGAATTTGCTCATCTTCCACTTCTTTTAAAACCAAATGGAAAGGGAAAATTAAGTAAAAGAGACGGAGATAAAATGGGATTTCCTGTTTTTCCTTTGCGCTGGGAAGACCCAAAAACAAAAGAAATTTCATCTGGTTACAAAGAAGATGGTTATTTTTCTGATGCTTTTGTAAATATGCTTGCTTTTCTTGGTTGGAATCCCGGAACAACAAAAGAACTTTTTTCTATGGAAGAGCTAATTAAAGAATTTTCTTTGGAGAGAGTTGGAAAATCTGGTTCTAAATTTGACCATAAAAAAGCTGAATGGTTCAATCAAAATTATTTAAAAAGAAAGTCTAATGAAGAATTAACAAATTTATTTCAAGTTATTTTGAAAGAAAAAAATCATAATTTTTCTGATGAATATGTTTCTAAGGTTTGTAATTCTATGAAAGATAGAGCGGTTTTCATAAAAGATTTCTGGGAACAAGCAAGTTACTTTTTTAAATCACCGACAAAATATGATAAAAAAGTTATAAAAAAGAAATGGAAAAAAGAAACTCCAGAAATTTTAAATGAATTGAAAATTAAAGTTCAGAAAATAGAAAATTTCAATAAAATGGAAATAGAAAAAGTTTTTAAAAATTTTTTAGAAGAAAAAAATTTAAAAATGGGACAGCTTTTAAATGTTTTTCGTTTAGCTTTAACTGGACTTTCTTTTGGACCTTCTATTTTTGAAATTTGCGAGTTAATTAAAAAAGAAGAAGTTATCAATCGTATTGAAAAAAGTATAGAAATTATAAAAAAAAAATTAATAAAAAAATTTTTTGAAAAAAACGTCATTTTTTTTTAATAATTTAAAAATTAAAATTTTGACGTTTTTTTTTATTTTAAAAATATTAAAATTTTGGACGAATTTTGAAAAAAAAATTTTTTTATTTTGAAATTAAAAAACATTAAAATTTTGGACGAATTTGAAAAAAATTTTTTTTATTTTGAAATTAAAAAATTTGAAATTTTGGACGATTTTTGAAAAAAAATTTTTAATTTAAAAATGTTAAAAAATTGCCGTTTTTTTTTATTCATTAAAAAATAAATATACCTTAATAAAAAATTACATTTTAATAAAAAAATATGAAAAAAATATTTACAATTATTTTTATTACATTTTTTTCTTTCAGCAATATTAAATCTCAGGAAGATTCTTTAAATATGGATTATTTAATGGATTTATCTCTTGAAGATTTAATAAATCTGCAAGTTGAAACAGCTTCTAAAAAAAGCGAAAAAATGATAGAATCACCATTATCAATTTCTGTCATAACAGAAAAAGAAATTAAAAGTTCTGGTGCAACAAGCATAGCAGAATTATTTAGAATGGTTCCTGGATTAATAGTTAGAGAGAAAACAAATGGAAATTTCGATATGCACATAAGAGGAAATGATAATTTATTTTCTAATTTGTTATCATCTGTAAACTTTATGAGTCTTGTGATGATAGATAATAGAGTTGTTTACAATTATTTTCAAGGTGGAACATTTTGGGAAACTCTTCCAATAAGTGTAAATGATATAGAAAAAATAGAAATAATTAGAGGGCCATCATCATCGCTTTATGGTCCAAATGCTGTTTCCGGAGTGATAAATATTATCACAAAAATGAAAGAAAATAAGAATAAAGAAGATCTTTCTGTAAATTCAAATTTTCAATTTGGAAGTTTGAATACTAAAATTGCGGACGCAAGTCTAAATTATAGAAAAGAAAAATTTGGCGGAGGTTTAAATGCAAATTTTAATTATAAAGAGCGTTTTCAGGAGGAATATTTTCTTACTGAAGAAAATAGATATGCTACATTAGAATATGTTTATTCGCTGGATGCAACAAAAGAAGACTCTATGGAAACAGCAGAAAGACATCCAAATATTAATCTTGCAAATGATAATTTTGGAGTAAATAGTTTTATTTATTATAATCATTCAGATTTTATAAAAAATAAATTGTCATTTGGAATGCAAAATTCTGAAATTCAAACTGTTCATATGGGACGAAGAAAGACATATATGAATAATAGAACTTCAAACACGAGATATATAAATTTGAACAGTGATATTTATGATTTTCATCTTAATGCAAATTTTTTATCCGGAGATCAAAATTTTATAACTGGTTCTTCAGGTTTTCAGTCTGATATAAATAATTTTTCTTTAGATGCTGAATACAATTATAAGATTAAAAATTTAATTATAAGACCGGGTTTTTCTTATAGAAAATCTATTTATGATGATAGGAAACATATAGATATAGAAAAAGGCGAAGGCTTTTTAAAAGATGAAAAATACATAGAAAATCTTGCTCCTACATTAAGAATAGAAAATACTTTTTTTGAAAAATTTAGATTTATAGCTTCGGCTCGTTTTGACATTTATAATAAACCAGATGAAAATTATTTAAATTATCAAATTGCAAGTACATATAAAATAAATAAAAATAATATTCTTAGGGCAGTTTATTCTCGTTCAAATTCCAGTCCTTTTCTTTATACTTTTTATACTAATTTTGATATGCAAACAATTCCATTTCCTATGTATTTAATTGGAAATGAAAATTTAAAACTTATGCAAATGGATATGTATGAAATGGGATATAGAACAAAAATTGCAAATAAATTTTTATTGGATTTTGAAGTTTTCTATAATAAAACGAAAAATTTTTCTGATGTTAAACTAATAGAGATGCAAAATATACAAATGGGACCAACACAAGTGGAAGTTCCAAGACGTTTTCAATATACAAATATTGATATGAAATCCAAACAGATTGGTTTTTCTTATAGTTTAAATTTTATTGTAAAAGAGAATTTACAAATAAAAATATTTAATACTCAACAGTATACAAATGTTTATAATTTTCCACGTGGAGATAGTTTAATAAATAAAGAACATTTATATACTCCATCATTTTACGGTGGAATAATTGTAAATTATTTGCCTTTTGAAAAATTTAATATTTTTTCTAATTTATATTTTTATGGAAGTCAATATTCTGAAAATAAGGAATTTAGGAGTGAGGACAATGATGAATATATTTTTGATATAAGCCTTATTGAACCAAAAGCAATAATAAATTTAAAACTTTCTTACAAAATATATAAAAATAATGTTTTGTTCTTAAACATTAGAAATGTTTTAAATGATAAAAAGAAAGAATTTAATTTTGCTGATGATACTGGGGCGCTTTATTTGATTGGTTTTAATATTAATTTTTAAAATCAAATAAAAAACATTAAAATTTTGACGTTTTTTGGAAAAATTTTTTTTTAATAATTTAAAAACATTAAAATTTTAATGTTTTTCATTAATAAATAAAACTAAATTAAACTTTTAATATTAATAAGAAACATCGCTATTATGTTGAAA
>JAOZVH010000040.1 GCA_029938235.1 Bacteroidales bacterium | reverse complement strand
CAAATACATCATAAGAAAAATCCCATTTTACCATACTAAATTGAGCGGATACAAATAGAACAACAAAATTATAAAAATGATCGTAAGAATAAGCTCATAAAAAAATCAAATTCTTATTTGAAAACTTTAAAATTTAATTTTTTTTATTTATTAAAAAAAGATAAAATTTTTTTTTTAAATGATTTTATATTTCCAGCCATACTTTTTTTCTTATCATCATCTATTGGTGTTTTAATTAGACGAATTTTGTCTAAGAAAAAGACAACAAAAACTGAAATAACAATTAAAAATTTTATGACAGATTTATTACTCTGTGTTATTTTAAGTGTTATTATTTATTTTTCTATTGATTATAAAATTAGTTATATAGAAATTGGATCTGTGAGATTAAATGTTTCTATTATATCATTTTTAATAGGTTTATTAGGTATTCCTTCATTATCAAAGCTATTTATTTCAAATATAAAACAAATTTAAACTATGAAAATAAATAATTTAAAGAAAATAATATTTATCACAATACTAAGTATTATTACTAATTTTTCTTTCTCGCAAGTACCATTTGAACATGATATCCTTGTGAAGGATAAAAAAACCAAGAATCCTATAGAAGAAGCAATTGTAATAATTAAATTTCATAAGGATGGTAGTTTTAATGAAGGGACTACAGGAGAAAATGGAGAAGTTCTTGGATTTGAAATTCCTTATAAGTATAAAGAGAGCAGTATGACTATAAAAGTTGAAGCTAAAGGTTTTTTTCATGAAGAAAAAACAGTAGAAGCTAAAGGAGAGCTAACTAAATTTTCAATGGATAAATCTGAGATAAAATTTGTAGATAAATTTACACTAAAACCTATTAAAGGTATTGAATTTATGCTAAGCAAAAATGGAAAAAGTGTTTTTAAGAAAAAAATATCTAATAAAAATGGTATTATAAATTTACCTGATGATATTGACCAAACAATTTCTTTTTTATATTCTACAAACAGTTCTTCTTTTTATAACATAAAACATGAGGAAATTTCTTTTTCAAAGGAAAAAAGAGTTCTTGTTATAGAATTAATTTTTTCTGAAGAAAAAGAAAAACAAGATAATTTAATAAAGAAACTTAGAAATAAAATTAAAGAACAGAGCAATGAAATTAAAAACTTTGAAGAGGAAATAAAAAAACGTGATTCTATAACAAAAAGAGATAAAATTAAAATAAAGGAACTTAAAGAAGTAATAAAAAAACAGAACGATTCAATAAGTAATTTAAATTCGAAATTAAAAAGAGAAGAAGCTATTTTGGATAGTATAAATATAGATGGTAATCTTTTTGCTTTGTTAGAAAGAAAAATTACTTTTAAAGTAGAAATATTGAAGAAAATAAATAAGAAAGCTAAAAAATCAAAAAAATCAAAACAAATAAAAATTTTTAAAATAAAATTAGATATTAAAAATATAGAAAACTGTTATATAAATTTTAAAGATAAAAAATATTATCTTAAAGATTATCTATATATGGAAAATGCCAAAAAATTTTACATAAAAATAAAAACAGAAGATTTCACTTTTCCTTATTTAAAGATTATGAAAAAAGATAGTTTTGATATTAATTTTAATGAAAAAGAAGCGATACATATTTATACAGATGAAGGCACAAATTGGAATAACTATTTTATTCATAAAAATGGGAAAAAAACTTCTTTAAAACTTGATGTACAGTTATTTTTTAATGATAAAAAAATAGATAATGATAAATTTTCATATGAAAAATAATAATTATATTATCTTAATGTACTTTTGTGTATTATTGTTTTTATTTCCTAATAAACTTTTATCATCAGAAGATAGCTTTATTATTATCACCAAAAATTTTTTATTTTCTTTTGAAGGAAAAGATAGTTTTTTAAATAAAGGGGAAATATTAAAAGTTCATTCTTTTGATAAAAGTAATAATGCAAGGATTAATTATTTTAATACAATTATTGAAATAAAACCGTCTTATTATGAAAAAATAAATTTAAACGAAGAGCAAAAAAATATTTATTCTTTCAAACATTTTTTTGTTAGAAAAAATATAAAAAATAAAGTATTTATTTTTCATTTTCATAATTTTTTTGAAACAAAAGAAGAAATAAAAAATATAAAATTTAAGAATGAATCTTTTTCTGTAGCAAAATTAACCGGTGAAAATAAGTGTCAATTAGAATCTGAATATTTCAAAAAATATTTACGTTTAATTATTCCCAATTATCCATCGCTTTTTTATTATAATGACAGTATCAAAAAACATAATTTTATAGATAAAAAAAATTTGATATTTATACTGCTTTGAATAAAGATACTTTTTTAATTGAAAAAAATATTAAAACAGCATATCATTTTACAGATGGAGGTCTTTTTCAAGAATTAAAAAATAATGAAATTCATTTAAATTTTTTTGAAAAAATTGTTATAAAAAACAAAAAAGCCTCAATAAAAAAAATATATAATATGTCAATAATTTCTTTTTTCTTTTTGCTTATTTTAAATATTATTTTGTATATATTTCTTTTTTCTCTAAAAAAAGAAATTAAATTATTAAAAAAAAAAAATATATTTTTGTAAAAAAAAATTTATGTCTGATTCAGGTTCAAAGTTTACAAATTCAGAAAGCATCTTCGAGAGTGATGATAAAAATAATATTCATGATTTTAATGATGATGATTCTTTTGAAATTATAAAGCCACTTAATCACAAAGGTGGAATGGGTGAACTTTATAAAGCAAAAACTAAAAATGGAAGAATTTTAATTGTAAAAAGAATAAAAAAAGAATTTATAAAAAATGAAAAATTTATACAGCTTTTTAAAAAAGAATATGATATTCTTAAAAGATTAAAAAATGATGCAGGAATAATAGAAGTTTTCAAATTTTCTAAAGACGAAGAAGGATATTATTATTCTATGGAATTTATAAAAGGTAAAACTATAGAAGAACTAATAGATTTTAAAGAATTAAAAGACATAGAAAAAATTGTCAAAGATTTACTTTCTACTTTGACTTTCGTTCACAGAAAACAAATTTACCATAGAGATTTAAAACCAAGTAATATTATGTTTACCGAAACAGGTAATAACATAAAAATATTAGATTTTGGTCTTGCTGATAGCGATTCTTACGAAGATAAAATAAAAGCTATGGGAAGTAAAAATTACATTTCACCAGAGCAAAAAAATGGAAATGAAACCATAGATCATCGTTCAGATATTTATTCTTTTGGAATTATTCTTTTAGAAATGATAACAAAAAAAACAGACCTAAATTATATAAAAGATGTAAAATCAACTACTTATAAAGAAGTAATTAGAAGATCCACTTTTAAAGAAAAAGAAAAAAGATTTGAAAGCTGCTCTGATATTTTATTTTTTATTGAAAAATTGAAAATAGCAAATAAAAATTTTGATGATGAAAAATATTCTGATGCTAAAAAAAAATATAAAATTTATTTAGAAGAAAATCCTAATGATGATAATCAAAAGTTCCTAGAAGATAGAATTTTATACTGCAAAAAACAAGGAAAAATCAAAATTCTATATATTTTAATATATATATTTAGTATTTTATTATTAATTAATTTAATATATATTTTATATAAAACTTTTTAATAAAAAAAAAATTTCAAAAAGATGTTAAAATTTTGGATGTTTTTTGAAAAAAAAATTTTTTAATTGAAATTTAAAAAACATTAAAATTTTGGATGATTTTTGAAAAAAAAATTTTTTTTTATTTTGAAATTAAAAAATATTAAAATTTTGGACGATTTTTGAAAAAATTTTTTTTATTTTAAATTTAAAAAATATTAAAATTTTGGACGAATTTGAAAAAAAAAATTTTTTTATTTTGAAATTATGAATGATATGTGCGGTGAAAAAACCGCACATATGTTAGGATCATTTTCTTTTTTCGTTATAATTTCTTTTACAATTTGCAACTATTTCTTTGACTTCCGCGACAGTCAAATTACTTCCAAAAGTAACTGAACCTTCAGGAGCTAATTTACCATCTAAAAATTTTGCTTCTACACTTACAATTGTAGAAGTTGCAAAACTTAGCTGTTTATGTTTTGTTGTTAATATCCAAGCATAATTTGCATTAGAAGTATAAGGAGATAATATTGATTTATAATCTGAATTAAGAAAAATAGGAAAAGCAGAAGCTTTACCATTTTCTAATTTAGCAGTAATCAGTAAATCTTTATCAGTATTATTAAAAAAAACTGACAACGGTAATTCCTTGTCTTCAATAAATTCATCTTCTGGAAAAGGTGGAAACATAGTTTTTTTCCCGTTTGTTAATTTTGCTGTAATTATTAAGTCATGCTCAGTATGATTAGTAAAAGTAGTTATAGGAAAATCATCATCACTTTCAATCAGTTCTTTTCTTTTTGGAATTTTATTAGCGAAAGATAATACTACTTTTACATTCACATATTTCCCATTTTTTTCTCCTGCTTCCAATTGTGGCATATCTTTAAGTATTTGTGTAACATGTTTTTGTACAGCAATATCTTGATTATTTTTTATAGAATAATTCGTAAATAATTTTTTATCATTTTTATCAAAATATGTAATAGATAAAATATTTATATCTTTTATTATTCCATTTTTTGTAACAACAAAAGATGTTTTTGCACTAAAACTTAAAGAAATTTCACTATGTAAACCTTCTTTTCTTTCTTTTTCAAAACGTTTTGTAGAATTTTCCATATAGTCAAAAAAACCATCAAGTCCATTTGGAAAATGAGGTTCAACTTCTACTTTTAAAATATCAAAAGTTTCTTCATCCTGAGAAAAATTGTCATCTTTCGTACAAGCAAAAAATACAATTAAAGAAAAAAGTACAGGTAAAGCAAATAAAATTTTGAATTTGCTAATTTTTGGTGATTTTAATTTTGTCATCATAATAAGACGATTTTTTAAAGTTAATTGAGTAAATGAATTTGCGATTTTGTAATTAGAATAAAAAAACTCTCTGAGCAATAAGCGTTTATAATCAACTGTATTATTTTCTTTTTCTAAAACGCCGTCATCTGCGAGATATTCGTGTACATCTCGCAGAGCTTTTTTATAAATATAAATCAAAGGATTGCACCAAAAAACGATTTTCAAAAGTTCTAAAAACAAAATATCTAAACTATGAAATTGTTTGATATGGATTTTTTCGTGCAGAACAATTTTTCTTTTTTCTTCAAGATTTTCAATTTTTTCGGATAAAAATAAATTATTGAAAAAGCTAAAAGAATTACATTTTTCCGGCAATAAAACGAAGCGAATTTTTTTAAAAAAATAGCTTTTATTTGAAGAAATAATTTTTTGAATAGTATAAATTTCTTTAATAAAAAAACTAAAAAATAAAACTGAAACCAAAATATAAGACCAAAATAAATAATCTATTTCTTTAAAAAAAGACGTGTTTTCTACTAAAATTTTTTCTGTTTCGAACTTTCCAAAAGTTTCGAACTTTTGGAAAGTTTTTTCAAAAATAACAGGCGTTTCTACAACTACAGTTTCAAATTCTAAAAAAGGAAAAACTACAGAAAAAACTAAAGATAATAATAAATAAAAACGATTTAATTTAAAATTCGTTTCGTTTTTCAAAAAGAAAAAATATATCAAATACAAAACAAACAAACTTAAGCTCATTTTGTATTGATAAATCAGAAAACTATTATTTAAAAATAATTCGGTCATTCGTTTAGATTAATTGATTTAAAAATACAGCACAAATATAACTATTTTATTAGTTTAATAACTATAAGTTTCTTTAAAAATTTTATTTTTTTAAAGAAACTTATATAATCTACTGATTTTCAGGTCAAAAAATATATTTTAAATATAAAAAACTTCTAATTACATTTGTTTTTATTAATTATATTCATTGTAAAATGCTTATAAAAGAAGAAATACATGATTTTTTTGAACATGATATTCCTTATTTGAATTAAAAAAATGTTGAAATTTTGGACGATTTTCGAAAAAAAATATTTTTTAATTGAAATTAAAAAATATTGAAATTTTGGACGATTTTTGAAAAAATTTTTTTTCATTTCAAAATTAAAAAATATTAAAATTTTGGACGAATTTTTAAATTTTTTTGAAAAACGTAAAATTTTAAAATTTTTTCATTTCTTTTATATTATATTTTATCGCTTTTAAATTTATGTAAATTTGTTTCATGTCAATAAATTTTAAACTGTCTAATGCTTGTGAGACAAAATATTCGTAATTATTTTTTTTATTTTTTTCTAAAATCATAAATTGCCAAAACCTCCCAATAATAAATCCTCCAAGAATTTTTTTTGAGTTATTTAAATTTATTGCCACAAGCATAGCAGCAAGAACTTGATTTTCTGGGTTTCCTGTAGAATTAAGAGATTTTTTATATTCTTGTAAAAAGAAAAACGGTTTTTTAGGATTTTCTATTCCCTTTGCAAGGAAAAAATCAGGTCTTCCTTTTAATGTGAAACCATTTAAATTAAATTTTATTTCATCACCGTACCACTCAAAAATATCTTTAAAATTAAAATCTATTTTATTTAAAATATTGGCAATAAATTTCATAGATAATTTTTGCTCACTGTAATAAGATAAATATAATTCATTGTCAGAAATAATTTTTCTTAAAAAATTATTTTCTTCTTCTGTGATTTTATAGTCGAAAGAAAACCAATTGGAAAATTTTTCATAATTAATTATTTTATTAATTTCTACAATTTTCTTTAGATCATCTATTTTAATCTCTCTAAATTTAATTATTTTTTCTTCACTCATAATTTTATAATTTATAAAAAAATATATAAAATTTTAAAAATATTTTTTTTCATTAAAAAAATTCCATTTTTTGTATTTTAAATATCATAAAATTTTTAACAAATGTAATTTTTCCATAAAAAAAAATTTTTTTATTTAAAATTAAAAAACATTAAAATTTTGGTCGTTTTTTGAAAAAATTTTTTTTTAATTCCTTCGCCTGTTCGGTGTTTTCACCGCACACCTTATTCATATAAATTTATAAATGACGATGAAAACACCGCCCAAACGCAATAAATAAAATCTTAAAATTTTTCGTTTTTTGGAAAAATTTTTTATTAAAAATAAAATCTTAAAATTTTTCGTTTTTTGGAAAAAATTTTTTTTCAAAAAACGTCCAAAATTTCAAGATTTTTAATTTCAAAATAAAAAAAATTTTTTTTCAAAAATCGTTCAAAAATTTAACATTTTTTAATTTCAAAATAAAAAAAATTTTTTTCAAAAATCGTTCAAAAATTTAACATTTTTTAATTTAAAAATAAAAAAAATTTTTGGCTATAGAACCTTTTTGTGGAGGGAAGTTTTTCATAATAAAATTGTTAAAAACTTGTGTTTTTTTTATCAAAAAATTTCCATTACAAATTGCCAATAAAATGTTAATAATCAATGACTTACAAGGCAATGCAACGAAATCAAGCGTGGACGCTTGAATCATTTTGTTTATATTTTTAATAAAAAAAATATTTTTTTCACAAAAAGGTTAGAAGAACAAATTTTTTTCAAAAATAGTCCAAAAATTTAACATTTTTTAATTTCAAAATTAAAAAAAATATTTTTCAAAATTCGTAAAAATTTCAACATTTTTAATTTTGAAATAAAAAAAAATTTTTTCAAAAATCGTCCAAAATTTCAATATTTTTTTTAATTTAAAAATCCCCTAATGTTTCTTCTAAATTATCTAATGCGGTTTTTAATTCTTCATTACTTGGAGCTTTTCCATGCCATCTGTGGTCGTCTTCCATAAAATCAACACCTTTGCCCATTTTTGTCGTCATAATTATTACAACTGGTTTTTGATTTCCAGTTTCTTTTTTTGCTTCATTTAAGACAGAAATTAAATTCTTCATATTATTTCCGTCCATTTCTAAAACTTTCCAACCAAAAGAGGAAAATTTATTTTTTATACTCAATAAAGGAATTACATCATCAGTATCTCCATCTATTTGTTTATGATTATTGTCAATTATGGCGATTAAATTATCTATTTTATGTGCATTTGCAAACATCGCTGCTTCCCAAATTTGACCTTCTTGCAATTCACCGTCTCCCATAAGAGCATAAACTAAATTTTTATCACCGTCCATTTTTTTTGCAATTCCAATACCATTGGCAACAGATAAACCTTGTCCAAGAGAACCAGAAGCAATTCTAACTCCGTTCAAATTTTTATTACTTGGATGTCCTTGTAAAATTCCTCCAATTTTTCTAAAAGATTTTAATTGCTTAATTTTAAAATGTCCAGAACGAGCAAGAGCGCTATACCAAACAGGAGAAATATGTCCTATGGATAAAAAAAAAGCATCTTGATCTTTTGATTTAAAATTAAAATTTTTCGCATCAATATCTAAAATATTAAAATAAAGAGCTGTCATTAAATCTGCACAACCAAGAGAACCACCAGTGTGTCCGGAGTTTTGAGCATTAACCATACGCAAAACATCTCTGCGGATTTGAGTTGCTATTTTTTCTAATTTTGTAATTTCTGACATATTTTTTATAATTTTTTTTGCAATTTAAGAAAAATCTTTTAGAAAAATATTATTTAATTTTTCTAAAGAAATATTTTTATTTTTAATAAAATTATCCATATCCTTTGCTTTTATTCTTGTCGATTTTGGAAACTTTTGTTTTCGTGGGTCAACTTGGTGACCATTTTTCCAAAAACGATAACAAACATGAGGTCCAGTTGATAAACCAGTGCTGCCAACATAACCAATTACATCACCTTGTTTTACATAAACACCAATTTTAATTCCTTTCGCAAATTTACTCATGTGTAAATATTGTGTTTGATAAGTGCTACTATGTCTGATTTTTACATATCTTCCATTCCCACGTCCATAAGATGCCTTTGTAACTACACCATCACCTGTTGACATTATTGGAGTGCCGCGGGGAGCGCCATAATCAGTTCCAAGATGCGCTTTAACTCTTTTTAAAATAGGATGATAACGTCGTTTAGAATAGCCAGAAGTTACAGTACCAAATTTTAGTGGAGCTTTTAAAAAAGGTTTTTTTAAACTTAAACCTTTTTCATCAAAAAAGTTTTCTATTCCATCTTGCAAATAAGAAAAAGCAAAAAAGTCTTCTTTTTTATGTTGAAATTGTACGGCTTTAATTTCTCCTATTCCAACTATTTCATTTGTTTCTTTTAATTGTAATTCTTCATAAATTATTTTATAAAAATCACCTTTCTCCAGACGGAAAAAATCTATACTCCATGCATAAATCTCTGCCAATTCTGTTGCCATTATAGTATTTAAACCTTTTGCTTTCATAGAATTCCAAAGGGAACTTTCTATAATTCCAGAAACAGTTTTTAAAACTTTATTTGTTTTCCTTTTGAAAATTTTCACTTCTAAAGAATCTTGCAAATCGAAAATAACATATTTCGTTTTGGAAATTTCATAAACAAAATGTTTTAATTCTTTCTCATCATTAGAAACAAAAAAACTATAATTTCTACCAACTCTCATTTTTTTTAAATCAAAAACACCCTTGCTTTTTTCTACTATTTTATCTATAGTATTTACAGAAATACCTTTCTTTGATAAAATTATAGATAAGTTTTCTCTTTTTTTTATTTTTTCATTTTCTATCTCGAAATCACTTTTATAAAATCCATATTTTTTTAATGTAAAATCTTCTTTAAAAACAGGAAAACTTTCTTTCCCTATAATTTTTGATTCTTCAGATGGGATTTTAAAAAGTAAAATAAAAATTATAAAAATATTAAATAAACTTTTTTTCATTATTTTATAAGTTTGCGTAAAAATTATTAATAAATAAATTCAATTTTTAAACCAAAAACAATTTTTAATTTCAAAAATCTTAATTTTATTTTTAATAAAAAATTTTTTTTGATAAATCTATATAATTTGTAAACATTTATAATATATTTCTATATAAATTTAATAAATTATTGCACAAATTAAATACAATAATTTATCAAAAAAAAATTAAATTTTTGAATTTACAATTTCCAAAATTTCTTTTTCTAAATTTATAGTTTTTTCTTCTATAATTTTTCCTTCTTTTAAAATTTTATTTATAAAATTTTTATCATTCAAATGAGAAGAATTAATTTTTACATTCAAAAATGCTCCCATCACGGCAGAACGCATTGCAAGAGCACCAACACCTGCATCACTTACAGAGTTCGGATTTCCCATTTCTGCCATAACTTTTATCATTTCCATAGCTTCATAAGAAAGTTTCATAACTTTAAAAGGTATTTCTATTGCATATTTTGTTGCCTTTTGTATCTCATTATTACGAACATTTTTTTCTTCGTCTGTATTTTTTGACAAACTAAAAGCGTCCATAATTTTATTGAAAGCATTTGTGTCTTCGTCAACCATTTTTAACAACTCATTTTTATAGAATTGTCCATTTTCTGCCCACTTAGAATAAAATTCCCATTTGTCGTCCCATCCTCTTTTGTGAGAAGCTAAATTCGCAACCATCGTTCCAAGTGCAACTCCAAGACTTCCAATATATGCAGAAATAGAACCACCACCAGGAGCAGCTGATTCAGAAGCTGTTTCATTAACAAATTCTTCAAGATTCATAGAGATTAATGGATTTTTTTTATCCTTATTAAGTATGTACTCTATGATTTTTTCCTCTGGTTTAAACTCTTTTAATTCGTCCAGACCAAGCGATTTTACAGCAATTTTTATTATTTCACTTTCTGAAATTCCAAGAGAACGCTTTTGCTTTTGTAAAAAATATTTTCCCGCATCCATCATCGCTTTTAATGGAATCAAACCAACTAATTCCGAACCAGTAACTCTAATTCCACGCTCTTGTGCTTTTTTACAAGCTGCATCGAAAGCAATATGAACTGGAGTAACTTTAATATCTGTTAAATTAATAGAAATTTGTGTTATTCCATATTCTTCTATAAACCAACCAATTGCTTTTGTTTTTTTCAAAATACCCGGAGTTCTGAGAGCTTTACCATTTTCATCTCTTATGATTTTACACAAAATAGAATCATTTTCTCTTTTTATTCTTCCTGCTTCTCTTAAATCAAAAGCGACAGCATTTGCTCGTCTTGTTGAAGTTGTATTCAAATTTATATTATAAGCGACAAGAAAATTTCTCGCTCCTATTGCTGTTGCTCCGGATTTTTCTACTTTTTCGTTATATTCTGAAGAACCAAAATCTGGTTTCATTTTTATATCGGCAAGTTTTTCACTTAATTTTTCATACTCACCAGAACGACAATAAGCTAAATTTTTTCTTTCTTTTTCCAAAGCTGCTTCTTCATAACAGTAAATAGGAATTTCTAATTCTTCACCAACTCTTTTAGCTAATTTACGTGCATACTTTACCGTTTCTTCCATAGAAATATTTGCAACCGGAACAAATGGACAAACATCAGTCGCTCCCATACGTGGATGTTTTCCTTTGTGTTTACTCATATCTATCAACTCATAAGCCTTTTTTATACATAAAAAAGCTGCTTCTGAAACTTCATCTGGAGTTCCAACAAAAGTTACAACTGTTCTATTTGTTGCTTTTCCTGGATCAACATCTAATAAGCTTACTCCTTCTACACTAATAATTTCATCAGTTATTTTGTTGATAATTTTCATATCATTACCTTCACTGAAATTAGGAACACATTCTATTAATTGTTTGCTCATAATATTTTTTATAAAATTTTTCAAAATTAAAAAAAAATTTCAACAGTACAAACATAATTTTTAGGTTTTTTATGATTTTTTTCCAATAAACTTTTTTTAAAAAAAATTTTATTTTTTTTTTTATCTTTGAAAAAAATAAATTTTATGGAAAATTAAAAATAAATTAAAAATTAAAAATTAAATGAAAATCAACATTTTACCAAAAAAAAATGAAAAAAATGGTAATTTAAAATTGTTTTTTCAAAATGAAAAAAATATTCTTACAGAATTATAATTTGAAATCCTCAATTATATATTATCCTCAATATTGTGATTTTTTATTTTAAAGATTTTGATAAAAAAACATTATCAATTCAAAAAATAAAAATAAAAATTAAAGAGAAATTGTAATTTTTCGTTTAATTTATGTATCCAACAATTTTTATGGTAAAAAGTTTTTTTTCTTTTTTTTTTTTTTCTTATGAAAATTAAAAAAAATTTTTAATAATGAAAAAAGATTTCAAACATATTGATACAAATAATGTAAATAATATTGCATATTAAAATAATATACCAAATGTTTGTTAAATCATTTAAAATTTATATCAAATAATTAACGAATTAAATATAATTCAATTATTTATGAAATTAATTTTTAAAATTGAAAATAATACCAAATATATTCAAATTCATTAAAAAATATTAATATTTCTAAAATGATTAAAAAAAACAAAAATAAAATCAAAATTTCATTAAATTTGATATGAAAAAATTTTAAATATTAAAAAAAATATCTCCATAGGATGATAATTCAAATTTTCGGGGTGATTTATTAAAAATATTGTTTTTAAAATAAAATATTTTATATAATTTGAATTTATTATTCAAAATCTGAATAAAAACATACCGAGCAAACATTTCCTATGTCGTGATATCAATCTATGGATAATAAATTTTAAATTTTATTAAATAATTTCGATGTAAATAAAAAAAATATTTTGAGTATAAAAATATGGGTATAGAAATTTCTAAGGTTCTTATAAAAATATTATTATCACATACAGATTTGATAAATATAAATTAAAATTTTTATTCTGGTTATTAAATAAATATTCATAAAATAAATGTGCTTGGTTAATGACAAAATTGTATACAATATCATTACAAAAATTTATTTACTTTTTTAAAATTAATTCAAAATCATCCTAGATGTCCTAAACATACCATGAAACATATCAAAAATATTTAAATCTCATTTATAATGAAAAAACAAATTCATTTTTAAATGAAAATAATTCTCTTAAAAGATAAAAAATAATAAAAATTTTATTGAATATAAAAAAATATATTATTTAATAAATTTAAATTTTATTTTTTAAAATATATTCATCATTATATGATAAAAAAAATAATTTTTAATAAAATTAAATTATCTCTTATTTCATATTATCAACCCAAAAAACATAAATGTTTTAATGTATTGTATTGATAATGCTTAGGAGTATCGTAAAATATCAAAAAATAAACGATTATTTGGATACATGATGCAAGAAATTATATAAAATAATCCATTTAATAATATCTTATTGAAAATTCTTGATAATTATACAGATAAATATTGGTTATATTATCATGATCTTTTTATTATAAATAAATCCTTTATGAATTATCAATAAAATTTATCTATTTTGATAGATTATTTTCTGAAAAAAAAGCTATGAAGCATTGAATGAAAAAATCATAAAAACATCAAATATAAGGATAAATTAATAATTTTATACATTAAAATACATTGCAAATAATATGCTTATGTGGCATAAAACATTATGAAATGGACATTTCTATCATACAATTTGATGATTACATAAATAGACGATTTATGTAATTGTCCAAATCTATTCAAATGGTTTAATGTTTATTAATATATTAATAAATATTTTGTAAGAATATTAATTTCGATGAACATCATTTTGGATAAAATATATCCAAATACATCATATAAAAATCCCATTTTACCATAAAAATTGAGCGGATACAAAAAAAGCATTTTGCGAAAAAAAAATTTTTTTTCAAAAAAAATAAATTATGTCAGAAGATATAAAAAAAATAGTTCAGGAAAAATACGCAGAAATTCTTGATAAAAATAAAGTTCTTGGTTGTGGATGTGGCTGTGGCGACGAAAATGATTTTACTTTTCCAGATGGAAGTAAAGATTTTTCAAAGAATTACACAAACTTAGATGGTTATGAAAAAAATGCAAATTATAATCTTGGTTGTGGAATTCCACCGCTTTTTTATTTATAAAAAAAGGTGATACATAAATTAGATCTTATAAAAAACAAAGAAAATATTAATGATGGTTTACAAAACGATAATTCTGAATTAGAATTATTTTTATTTTGAAATAAAATTTTAAATTGAAAAAATTTTATTTTAAAATTCATAAAATTATGAAAACAAAAACTGAGATTGTAAATGATTGGTTACCACGTTACACAGGTAGAAAATTAGAAGATTTTGATAAATATATTTTATTAACAAATTTTTCTCATTATTTGGAATTATTTTCTGAATGGCATAATGATGCGGAAATTATAGGAAAAGATAAACCTATGCCAAATGTTTCTGCCAATGGAATTACATTAATTAATTTTGGAATTGGTAGTCCAAATGCGGCAACTATCATGGATCTATTAAGTGCAATTAATCCTAATGCGGTTTTATTTCTTGGAAAATGCGGAGGTCTAAAAAAGAAAAATAAAGTTGGAGATTTAATAATTCCAATTGCTGCCATTCGTGGCGAAGGAACTTCTGATGATTATTTACCTGCGGAAGTTCCCGCTTTGCCAGCTTTTAGTTTGCAAAGGGCTGTTTCGTCCACCATAAAAAATAGTAGTTGTGATTATTGGACGGCGACAGTTTATACAACAAACAGAAGAGTTTGGGAATTTGATAAGAGATTTAAGAAATATTTGCAAAAAACTCGTTCTATGGCTGTAGATATGGAAACTGCAACTATTTTTATTGTTGGTTTTGCAAATCAAATTCCGTCCGGAGCACTTCTTTTGGTTTCCGACCAACCTATGATTTCTACGGGTGTAAAAACCCAAGAAAGTGATAAAGATGTAGATGTAAATTATGTAGAAAATCATTTAAAAATTGGAATAAATTCTCTTTTGGAATTAATTAATAATGGTCAATCAGTTAAACATCTAAGATTTTAGAATGCAAATTATTTTAATAATTATTCTTGTAATAGGTGTAATTTTAATTATTCGTTGGCTAAGTTCAATAATTTTAAAATTAATTGGAATTGCAATAATTTTAATGATTTTTTCTTATTTCTTTTTAGATTGGCATCCGTTTCCGCAAGATTTTAATTCTGAATCAACATTTCTTGAAAAAATAGAAAAAAAATATTGTAATGAAAAAGAAGAATCAACAATTTGCGAATGTGTTGTAGAACCTTTGATGGAAGAATTGAGAGATAAATATTCTCCGGAAGAAATGAAAAATTTGCAAAAAAATAAAATTCAATTTATTGAAGCTGTTACAGAAATAATAGAAAATAAAAAAGATGATTTTAAAGATTGTTTAGGTGATTCTGATGAATGGAGAAAGGTTCAAAATTTCTCAAAAATTTTTTTTGAAGATTGAATTTTATAAAAAAAATAAAAATGACTTATAAAGAAAGTATTGATTTTTTATTTGAGAAATTTGGTTTTTTTCAAAAACAAGGGAAAAAAGCATATAAAGGAAGTTTAGAAAATGCTTTTCTTTTGGATAATTATTTAAAATTTCCACATAAGAATTTCAAAGCGATACATGTTGCCGGAACAAATGGGAAAGGTTCGGTTTCCCATTTTCTTTCTGCTGTTTTACAAAAGGCTAATTATAAAGTTGGTTTATATACTTCGCCGCATTTGAAGGATTTTAGAGAAAGAATAAAAATTAATGGAAATTTTATTCCTAAAAAAGAAGTTATAAATTTTGTTTCTAAAAATAAGGAAATTATTTTAAAGATAAAACCTTCTTTTTTTGAAATTACAGTTTTTATGGCTTTTGAATATTTTTCTCGTGAAAAAGTTGATTTTGCAATTATTGAAGTTGGACTTGGTGGCAGACTTGATACAACAAATATTATTTCGCCAATTTTATCAATAATTACAAATATCAGTTTAGACCATACAAATATTTTAGGAAATAGTTTAGAAAAAATTGCTTATGAAAAAGCTGGAATTATTAAAAATAATCCAATTATTATCGGTGAAACGCAAAATGAAATAAAAGAAATTTTCATTAAAAAAGCAAAAGAAAAAAAAGCAGATATTTTTTTTGCCGATGAAATTTATAATGCTCATTACAGTCTTTTTTATGATGAAAAACAAAGTTTTAATTTTCATAAAAATGAAAATATTTTTTATGAAAATCTTAGGACAGATTTAAAAGCTTTTTATCAAAAAAAAAATCTTATAACAAGTCTTGCAAGTTTGGATATTTTAAAGAAATTTTGCAAAATTACAAGAAAAAATATTTATGATGGAATTTCTAATGTTGTTGAAACAACTGGATTTTTAGGAAGATGGCAAATTATTGGCAATAATCCTTTGATAATTTGCGATACTGCACATAATTTGTCCGGAATAAAAGAGGTTTTAAAACAAATTGAAAACACAGCGTATAAAAATTTACATTTTATTTTTGGAGTTTTAAAAGATAAAAATATTGATGAAATTTTAAATATTTTACCAAAAAATGCTTATTATTATTTTACAAAAGCAAAAAATTTAAGAGCTTTAGATGAAAAAATTTTGCAAAAAAAAGCAAAAAATTTTAATTTAAAAGGCAAGATTTTCAACAAAGTTACTGAAGCTTTGAAAAATGCAAAAAAAATTTCTGATGAAAATGATTTAATTTTTATTGGAGGAAGCACTTTTATTGTCGCAGAAATTGTCTGATAAATTTAAAAAATTCGGCGTTTTTTATGGAAAAATTTTTTTTCAAAAAACGCCAAAAATTTTAATATTTTTTAAATCAAAATAAAAAATTTTTTTTTCAAAAAACGTCCAAAATTTTAACATTTTATAATTTCAATTAAAAAAATTTTTTTCAAAAATCGTCCAAAATTTTGCAATTTTTTATATCCACATAAAATTTAACAATTGTGATACTTATTTAAAAATTTTAAATTTTTTAAATTAAAAATTGTATTTTTGTGTAGATTTTAAAAATTAAAAAATAATGACAGAATATCTTACAATAAAAAAAGCTAGTTATTGGGCAAGCAAATATTTGAAAAAAAATATTACCTCTTCAAATATTTCATACTTGATACAATATGGTAGAATAAAAAAATATAGAAAAAATGGAACTATATCTATAAACAAAAATGATTTAATAAATTATTATAAGAATTTCAATGGACAACGAGAAAATAATTGGAAAGAAAAACTAGGTAAGGATTTGAATTGGGAATTATCGTTTGATCATTTAAAAGAACGAGATACAACAAAACATGTTCACAGACTACATCCATATAAAGGAAAATATATTCCACAACTTGTTCAATATTTTTTAGATAATCACACAGATAACTTCAAGAAAGAAACTTATTTCAAGCAAGGCGACATTGTATTAGATCCTTTTTCTGGAAGTGGAACAACAATGATACAGGCAAATGAATTGGGAATACACGCCATAGGAATTGACATTTCAGCATTTAACACATTGATAGCTAATGTAAAAGTTGAAAAAGTTAATTATTTAGATTTGCATAATGAAATAACAAGAATAACTAATTTATTAAAAGAATTTATTTATAAATTAAACAATACTCAATTTGAAAAAGAATTGCTTCATGAATTGAATATATTTAACAAAAAATATTTCCCTTCTCCTGAATTTAAAATAAAAGTTCGAAAAAAAGAAATTAACGAAAAAACATATGCAAAAAAAAAAGAAGAAGAATTTTTATTAACATTTTCAAAACTAAAAGAAAAATATAAATTAAAAATTAAGCAAAATACTAACAATAATTTTCTTGAAAAATGGTATTTACAACCGGTGAAAAATGAAATTGATTTTGTATTTGAGCAATTGAAAGACGTAAAAAATCCAACAACAAAAAAAGTTCTTAGCATAATTTTAAGTCGCACAATTAGGTCATGCAGAGCGACAACACATGCTGATTTAGGAACTTTAAAAGAACCTATAACACAAACATATTTTTGTAGAAAACACGGAAAAATATGTAAACCTTTGTTTTCAATACTTTCATGGTGGGAACGTTACGGTAAAGACACAATAAAAAGATTTTTCGAATTTAATAGATTAAGAACAAATACTCATCAAAAATGTTTACAAGGAGACGCAAGAAATATCGATATTTTTTTAGAACTTAAAGAAAAAAATGAGAAATTTGCAGAACTTATCAAAAACAAAAAAATAAAAGGTATATTTTCAAGTCCTCCTTATATTGGATTGATAAATTATCACGAACAACATGCTTATGCTTATGATTTATTCGGTTTTGAACGAAATGATAATTCAGAAATTGGACCTCTTTTTAAAGGACAAGGAAAAGAAGCCAGAAATTCATATATTAAAGGCGTATCACAAGTTTTGATTAACTCAAAACGTTTTTTACAAGATGCTTACGATATTTTCCTTGTTTCAAATGATAAATACAATATGTATCCAACAATAGCAGAAAAAGCAGGAATGCAAATTGTCAATCAATACAAAAGACCTGTTATAAATAGAACAGAAAAAAACAAATCAGCTTATGCTGAAATAATTTTTCATTTAAAAGCAAAATAATGCCATTATCAAAAAAACAAAAAGAACTGGTAGAAAATACAATACGAACAAGTTTAAGAAACAGACTTGAAAAATACAATCCAGAACCAGCGGTAATGCCTTTTCATACGAGACTTCTTGGCAAAGATAGGCTTACATTGTATTCTTTTATTCATTCTTTAAACGTATCCACTCAATTTAGTATGGTAAAAAGTTTTTTTTCTTTTTTTTTTTTTTTTCTTTTTTTTTTTTTCTTTGTGAAAATTAAAAAAAAAATTTAATAATGACAGAAAAAGATTTCAAATATATTGATACAAATAATGTAAATAATATTGCATCATTAAAAAATATCTCCAATATTTTGTTAAATCATTCTGAAAATTTATATCAAATAATTAACGAATTAAAAGAAGAAAATCAATTACTGAGAGATGAAATTAATCGTTTAAAAAATGAAAATACTAGACCAAATATAAGGGCAAATTCAAGTAAAAAATATTCAGATATTTCTACGAAAGGAAGAGAAAAAAAACCTAAAAAACAAAAAAGAAAATCAAAAAAAAATTTCATTAAATTTGATGATGAAAAAATTTTAAATATAGAAAAAAAATATCTCCCTGAGGATGCAGAATTCAAATTTTGGGATGAAGTTATTACTCAGAATATTGTTTTTAAACGAGAAAATATTTTATATAATTTGCTGTTTTTTATTCAAAATCTGAAAGAAAAACATACCGAGCAAAATTACCAGAAGGTCGTGCTTATCACTCAGATGGCATAATAAATTTTACTATTTTATTAAATAAAGTCTGCGATGTAAATCTAAAAAAATATTAGTACTGTTTAAAAATATGGGTATAGAAATTTCTACCGGCAGCTTATCTAAAATATTATTATCACATACAGAAGTTGCAGAAACAGATAAATTAAAAATTTTATCTGCTGGTTTGTTAAATAAATATTCACAAACAGATAAACTGGTGCTAGGGTTAAAGGACAAAATTGCAAGACACATATCATTACAAACGATTTATTTACTGTTTTTAAA
>JAOZVH010000217.1 GCA_029938235.1 Bacteroidales bacterium | reverse complement strand
AATGATTCACAATTTTTCGTAAAAATACAAAAAATTATGAATTTTAAATTTTTATTTATAAATAAAAAAAAATTTTTTTCAAAAAAACGACCAAATTTTAATGATTTTTAATAATTAAAAAAATTTTTTCAAAAAAACGACCAAATTTTAATAATTAAAAAAATTTTTTCAAAAAATGACGAAATTTTTATTTTTTATTTCAAAAAAATTTTTTCCAAAAACATCAAATTTTTTAATTTTTATTATAATAAAAATAAATATTATAATCTATCTTTTTTTCATAATTTATAAAAAAAAATTTTTTTTTTATAAAAAAAAAAAGAATTTTGCGTTTAAAATTAAATGTTATTTTTTGTGGATGTTTGATAAAGAAGAATATAATTTTAGTTCAAAAAACTTAGTTTTTTTTATTTTGAAAAAAAGAAAACAATTTCTCGTTGTTTCTTTTTTTTCAATTTTTTTATCTTTTACAGTTTCTTTTACTATAGAACCTCTTTACAAATCTTCTGTAATTTTATTTCCTGCCCATACAGGTTCCATTTCTAAATCTTTGTTATCAGATAAAGTAATAACAAAAAAAAATTCTTCCTTTGGAGAAGATGAAGAATTAGACCAATTTTTACAAATTTTGCATTCTGACGAGATTAAAAATAAAATCATAAAAAAATATGATTTAATGCAACATTATGAAATAGATTCTGATTATCCAATCACAGATTTAAATGATGAATTTGAAGATAAAATATCCTTTTCAAGAACGAGTTTTCATTCTTTAAAAATTACTGTTTACGATAATATTCCAGAAATTGCTTCTAATATTGCAAATGATATTTCTTCTTTTTTAGATACTATTATTAATAATATGCAAGAAGTTCGTTATAAAGCATCATTAGAAATAGTAAAAAAAGAATATTTTGATTTAAAAACTCAAATAAATTTATTAGAAGATTCAATAAAAAAAATTCGAAAAAAAGGAATTAATGATTACGAATCTCAGGCAGAAGTTTTTAATAAAGAATATGCAAACGCATTAGCAAAAGGTGATAAAAAAGCAATTAAAAACCTAGAAGAAAAATTGGAAATTTTATCAAATTATGGAGGAGAATACATCCATATGAGAGATTTACTTTTGTTTGAAATAGAGAGAATGAGTATTTTAAAAGGAAAATATATAGAAGCAAAAGTAGATGCAGAAAAAAAATTGCCTAATAAATATATTGTAAATAAAGCTGTAAAAGCAGAAAAAAAATCTTATCCAATTCGTTGGTTGATAGTTTTGATTTCTTATGTTTCTACTTTTATATTTACATTATTCATTTTAATTTTCTTTGAAAAAAAAAATAAAAATTTTTAAAAATTTTATGAAAAAATATTTTGATAATAAAAGCATTTTTAATTTAATTAAAAAATGGAAAAAAGAATTATCCCTAGTATTAATTTCTTCGATTATTTTGTCTGTGATATTTTCATCATCTATATTTATTACACCAAAATTTAAATCTAATGCGATAATTTACCCAATAAATCTTTCAACTTATTCTGAGGAATCAGAAACAGAACAAATGTTGCAAGTTATTCAATCACAAGGAATTAGAGATAATATTTTTAAAACTTTTAATCTTGGAAAACATTATGAGTTAGACGAAAAAGACCCTTATTTTTACACTTATTTAAATGAAGAATTAAGTGAAAATTTGACTTTTAGAGAGACTAAATATGAATCTGTTGAAATAGAACTTATAGATAAAGACCCACAAATTGCAAGTGATATGATAGATTCAATTATCTATTTTTATAATAAAAAAGTACTGTTTTTACACCATAAAAAATCTTGGGAGATGGTAAGAATTTCTAACAGAGATATTAATATCTTGAAAAAAGATATAAAAAAATTTATGGATTCTATAAAAAATATCAGAAAAAATTATGGTCTTTTAGATTTTAATATTCAAGCAAAACAAGTTTCTAAAAATTATGCAAAAGGAAATATTTCAAATGAATTAATAAATTTGAAAAATAATTTAGCAGAAAATGGAGAGTTTTTAAAAGGTATTTCTGCAAGTTTAGAAAGTAAAAGACAGAACTTAGATTCTGTAAGAAGAGAATATGATATACATTTTAGTGATGCAAATAAGGTTATAGATTATGCACAAATAATTTCTTCACCTTTTCCAGCAGATAAAAAAACCTATCCAATACGTTGGTTGATTGTTCTTTTGTCAGTAATGTCTTCATTATTTGTTTCTATAATTGCAATTGGTTTTATAGAAAATAAAAAATAAATTTAGATGTTAAATAAAATTTTTTTAAAAAATAATCTCTGGATATATTTAATTTCGTTTACTTTTATAGCGATAAATACTTTTTGTATTACTCAGGAATTTTTTTGGTTTAATGTAATTCCATTAATTTTTTTAGTAGTATTTTTTTCAGTATTTTCATTAAAAAATTTTTTATTTTTTATAGTTTTTATTACACCGCTTTCTATTCCATTAAAAGAATATATCCCGAATTTAGATTTTGATATGGCATTACCAACAGAACCTTTATTATTTGGTGTAATGTTATTATTTTTCTTAAAACTTGCTGTGGAAAAAAAATTTGATAAAAAATTATTAAAACATCCAATTTCCATTTCCATTTATTTTAATATTTTTTGGATGTTTATAACAAGTCTAACAAGCTCAATGCCATTAGTTTCTTTTAAATTTTTTATGGGTAGAGTTTGGTTTCTGGTGGCTTTTTATTTTCTTGCATCTCAGTTATTTACAAATTTAAGAAACATAAAAAAATATATTTGGCTTTATATAATTGGTTTTTTAATAGTTATTTTTTACACCATAAATAGACACGCTTCTTTTGGTTTTCTAGATCAGGAAGCAGCAGCTTGGGTAATGTTTCCATTTCTTAATGACCATACAATTTATGGAGCTTTGCTTGCAATGATTTTACCAATTTTAATCGGTTTTACTTTTTTTTCTGATTATTCTTTTAAAATAAAAACTTTAAATTTTATTTTAATAATAATTTTTACTTTTGCGACGATTTTATCCTATACACGTGCTGCTTGGTTGAGTTTAGTTGGAGCTTTGGGAGTATGGATAATTATTTTATTAAAAATAAAATTTAGAACAGTTTTGATAACTTTTTTTACAATTTCTATATTATTATTTGTTTTCTGGACAAAAATTTTTATTGAACTGGAAAAAAATAATCAAGATTCATCGACAGATTTTGCCGAACATATACAATCTATGACTAATATTTCATCTGATGCTTCTAATTTAGAAAGAATAAACCGTTGGAATTCTGCCATGAGAATGTTTGTAGAAAGACCATTTTTTGGTTTTGGTCCCGGAACTTATATGTTTCAATATGCTCCTTTTCAATTTTCTTATGAAAAAACAATAATTTCAACTAACGCTGCTGACGGAGGTAATGCTCATAGTGAATATATTGGTCCTATGGCAGAATCTGGAATTTTTGGTTTATTAACTTTACTTGGAATTATTTTTACAACTATTTATACTGCTTTAAAAGTTTATAATAATTCAAAGAATAAAGAAATAAAAATGATAGCAATTTGCATTATTTTGAGTTTAATAACTTATTATTTGCACGGTTTTTTAAATAATTTCCTCGACACAGATAAAGCATCTGTTGTTTTTTGGGGATTTACAGCTATAATAGCTGTTTTAGATATAAATAAAAAAAAATTAATATTTTAAAAAAAAATGAATTTTATGAAAAAATTATTTTTTATCGTTTTAATTTTGGGCTTTGTTTTTACAGCAAATGCACAAAAAGGAAGCAAAGTCTTAAATATTGGATTAGGTTTTGCTGGCAGCACTATTCCTGTTTATATTGGTTTAGACTATTATTTTAAAAATGAAGTTTCTTTGGGTGGTGAGATAGGATGGAGAAGACATGAAACTTGGAAACATAAGTACAGAGATGAAAAGGAAAAAGATTACCATAGAGATCTTTACAATTTTCTTTTTAATGCTAATTATCATTTTTCAAAAATATTAGAGCTTCCACAAGAATGGGATTTATATGCGGGTTTAAATGTTGGTTTTTACTATTGGAATAATAATGTTGATTATGATGGTTATGAAGAAGATCATACATCTGGACTTGGACTTGGAGCACAACTTGGAGTAAGATATTATTTTAATAGTAAATTTGCAATAAATTTAGAATTTAATGGAGGAAATCAAGTTTCCAATGGGAAAATTGGAATTTCAATAAAATTTTAAAAATGTAATATTTTTAATATAAATGTAAAAAATCCAAATTTTTTTCAAAAAAATTTGGATTTTTTTTACAAAGTTTTTTGGAATAGGACATTTTGTAATTATTTAAAAATTTAATTTTTTTTTAAAAACGTATCAAAAAATTTTTTTTTTGGATAAAAATATACAATTTTCACATTTTTTTTATCTAAATAGTCATTTTTTTTAATTTAAAAAACCATTAAAAATTTGCCATTTTTTCAAAAAATTTTTTTTTTTTCAAATTTATAATTTAAAATTATAAATTTATATTATTTTTGATAAAAAATAAAATTTATGAAAGAAGAAAAAAGCAAATTGATTCGTTTTGATTGGGCAATGAAAAATATTCTTAGAGAAAAAATAAATTTTGGTATTCTGGAAGGTTTTTTATGTGCTTTATTAAATGATGATAATATAGAAGTTGTTGAATTATTGGAAAGTGAAAGTAATCAAGAAAATAGTATAGATAAATTCAACAGGGTTGATCTTTTGGTAAAAGACGGATACGGAAGAAAAATTATCATAGAAATTCAAAATAATTATGAGAGTAGTTATTTAGAAAGAGTTTTGTTTGGCAGTAGTAAGGTAATTATAGAAAACATGGAAGTTGGTAAAAAATTTAAAGAAGTTAAAAAAGTAATTTCCATAAGTATAATGTATTTCAATCTTGGACAAGGAAAGGACTATTTATATCATGGCAAAACAGAATTTAAATCGCTTAATGATTTAGACAATTTAATTTTGAAAAAACGTGTTTACAAAAAAGAAGAAAAAAAAGAAAAAAAAAAGAGTTTTTCTTTGGAAGAAAAAAATATTTTTCCAGAATATTATTTAATTTTTGTCGGCAGATATAAAGATATTATTAAACATAATATAGACGAATGGCTTTTCCTATTCAAAAATGACCGAATAAAAGAAGATTTTTCTTCTAAGAATATAAGTTTATGCACAGAAAAACTTGACCTAATGAAAATGTCATATGCGGAAAAAAAAACATATGACAGTTATCTAATCAATGAAGCAATTAGAGAAGATGTTATAAGTTCTGCGGAAGAAAAAGGAAAAAAATTAAGAAATTTAGAAATTGCTAAAAAATCAAAAAGTATTGGGATAAGTGTTGAGATAATTTCTAAATTAACTGGATTATCAAGAAAAGAAATTGAAGAGTTATAAATTTATATTTTACATTTTTGTGGGAAAATTTTGATTTTATATTTTTTTTTTGAATTTAAAAATGTTAAAAAAAATGCTATTTTTTGAAAAAATTTTTTTATTTCAAAACATTAAAAAAAATGTCATTTTTTTGAAAAAATTTTTTATTTTATTAAAAATAAATTAAAAAAAAATTTCGTTTTAATTTTATGAAAAATTTTATTACGATAATTTATATTTTATTTTCTTTTTTTATTTCTTTTTCACA
>JAOZVH010000216.1 GCA_029938235.1 Bacteroidales bacterium | reverse complement strand
AATTAAAAAATGTTAAAATTTTGGACGAATTACGAAAAAATTTTTTTTATTTTGAAATTAAAAAATATTAAAATTTTGGACGAATTACGAAAAAAGTTTTTTTATTTTGAAATTAAAAAATATTAAAATTTTGGACGATTTTTGAAAAAAAATTTTTTTTATTTTGAAATTAAAAAATATTAAAATTTTGGACGATTTTATGAAAAAATTTTTTTTTAATAATTTTAAATTATTAAAATTTTGGTGTTTTTTTGAAAAAATTTTTTAAATTGTTTTTTTTTATTTAAAATAAATAATGAATAATCATAATAAATTTTTAGAACTTAGAAAAGAATATAAATTTTTATCTTTCGAAAAATATGAAATTTTAGAAGATTTTGATAGTATTAAAGTTGTTTATTTATTTAATTTATCTGATAAAATATTTTTTAAACCTTATTTAAAGATTTTAAAAAAAGAATTTTCTTTTTTAATAAATATCGATGACATTAAATTTCATAATTTGGTTTTTAATATTGGAATGATAGAATTGATTTCTTATTGGAAAGCTGCCTGTCCAAAAATTATTCGTATTTTCAAATATAATCTATATGAAAAACAAATTTTATGGTGGAAAAAATTATATTTTAATGGATTAGGTGAATTTTTTTATACAAATAAAATTCAAACAAATCAAAAAGATTTTGTTGAAATTATTGCAAAAGGCAAAGAAAAAAATTTATCATCATCTTATAAAACTTTTTCTAAATTTAATTTAATAGCTGTAAGCGGCGGGAAAGATTCATCTCTAAGTTTGGAATTATTACAAAAAAATTTTAAAAATAATATTTCTTTTGTATTAAATCCAAGCAAAACGACTTTAAAAACTTTAAAAAAAGGAAATTCTAAAATTATTTTTGAAATTCACAGAAAAATTTCTCCGGAATTGTTAGAATTAAATAAAAAAGGCTTTTTAAATGGTCATACTCCATTTAGTGCTTTGCTTGCATTTTATAGTTTACTTGCTTCTGCTTTTCTTGGAGTTCGTAATATTATTTTTTCGAATGAATCCAGTGCAAATGAAAGTACTGTTCCAGATACAAAGATCAATCATCAATATTCAAAAAGTTTCGAATTTGAAAAGGATTTTAGAAATTATGTAAAAAAATATATAAGTTCTGATTTTAATTATTTTAGTTTTTTGCGTCCTTTAAATGAATTTCAAATTTCTTATTTATTTTCAAAACACAATAGAAAATATTTTGAAATTTTTAAAAGTTGTAATCTTGGAAGTAAATTGGATATTTGGTGTTGTGATTGTCCAAAATGTCTTTTTACGTACATAATTTTATCTCCTTTCAATGAAAATAAAATTTTAGAAAAAGTTTTCGGAGAAAATTTATTAGATAAAAAAAAATTGTTAAAAACTTTTAAACAACTAATTGGAGTAGAAAAAGACAAACCTTTTGAATGCGTTGGAACTGTAGACGAAATAAATTATTCTTTGCATATAGTTTTAAAGAAGTATGAAAATTTAGAAATGCCTTTTTTATTAGATTTTTATAAAAAAAATTTTTATGAAAAAAATATAAAAAATAATATTTCTAATTTTTATGATGAAAATAATTTCTTAGAAGAAAAATTTGAAAAAATTATAAAAAAAGAAATAAATTTTTTATAAAATTTTTTATTTATTTATTGCGTTTTGTTTTAAATTTTTAAATAAAAAAATATTATGTTATCAAAAAATAAAATTTTCAAGTATTTGTTTTTAACATTCATTTCGTTTTTCACTTTGTTTTTAACGACAAAACAAAATGTTTATTCTTGCGAAATAGAATTTGAAATTTTGGGAGAAAAAAAAGAAACTTATAAGTCTGGCGATGTAATTATTATTAAAGTAAAAGTTATTTATACTCACCGAGTTTGTTCAGAAGCAATTAAAAACACAAAATTTAATGCAAATGGTGGTAAAATACTTAAAGCAACAAAATGGAAAGAAACTTCTACGAATATCTGGGAAAGAAAATTAAAATTGGAAGTTAATGGTAATAAAGATGGAAAATTAAATTTGAATGCTGTAAGAACTTGCGATAAAACAGGAGGTTTCGGTTCTATAGATATAGGAATAGAAAAAATTGAATAATATTTTATAAAAAAATGCAAATTTCAATTTATTTGAAATTTGCATTTTTAATACATTTAAACTGTAAATTAATAAAAAAACATTAAAAAAATAGATATTTAATCAAAAATTAATTCTCCTACATTTATTACTTTTTCCTTTGTAGATAATTGTAGAGTAATAACTTTTTTCTTTTCGTTCTTTTTTCCATAGTTTGTATAAAGTTCAAGATAAATAGTTGTAGGTACTGCAATTCTTTGGGCAGATGAACCATAATAATTTACATGAATAATATATTTTCCTTTGATAGCATTTCTAATAATAAATTCCTCAGGTCCATATCCTCCTGTAAAATCGTTTGAAATTCTACCTCCTGTACTAGTATTTTTATATCCATAAAAACATTTTTCTCCACGAGGGTCAGTAACCCATAAATCCATATCAGAATTATCTGTATCCCAATTTAATACAATTCTCACATCAACAGGCAAATGTTTTAATAAACGTTTATCTATTTTATTTGTATTTATGTCTTTTCCTGCTTTTACAATGATTGTATTCATTTCATAAAGCATGATTTTCTCAATTAACGGAAATCTTCCGTCCCAAGTTTTTTGAACAGCATCGTATAAAATATCAACAGATCTTTGATATTGTTTATTACTTGCCAAACACAAAGCCAAATCACGATACGATTGTGGTTCTTCTGCTCTAATTTCTAAGAGTTTTTCATAAATAAAAATTGCTAATTTGTAATATTTAAGTTGCTCTAAACGATGTGCCAACACTCTCAATAATTCATGATTTTCTAAATTTAATTCAGCAATATTTGATAAAACTCTCAGAGCAATTTGCTCTTCTTTTTCTGTAGCAAAATAATTAGCGACATCTAAAAAAAATGAAGGTGTTGTTTCATATTGTTTTTTTAGGTTCAAATAAACCGAATATCTATTTTTTTTATCAGCTTCTTTTATTTCTGTCATATAAGGAGTATTTGGATTCCATGCTTGTAAATTTATCATAGCTGTTTTATTATTATAGACTTCATTTGTGTCATGTATAGATGAAGAACTTCCTTCTATTTGACCATCTACTATCATAATATTTGCATCACTTCGTCCTCCTATAATAGCACCAACTTCACCATCTTCAGAATAAACTCCCGCAGAAGTACTTACAACAGCATCTGTTTCGTTGATAGACACTCTATTTATTTCTTGAGCAGTAAATGTTTCTCCTGAACTTGTATTATCTTTTTCAATAATAGGTACTTTATACTCTACTACTTCAAATGCTTCCAATACTACTATTTTTTCTTCTTCTATATTTACATCATTTTCTATTTCAATCTCATCTTCTACAATAATTAATTCTTCTAACATTGCTGGAGGTGCTGGTGGAGGCGGTGGAACACTACCATCTACTGTAGGCATAATTAAATATTCACTTTCGTTTTGTATTAATGCCTCTGTCTTTTTTTCTATTACTTTTTTATTCTCCCAAGTATTCCACCAATCTATTTTTTCATTATAAAAATTAAATAATTTTTCTATATTTTGAGATTCAAATTCTTTTTTTTCTGATTTCTGTTTTTCTATAATTTCAAAATATTTTTTTCGTAGTTCTTTTGGTGGAACAATTTTATGTTGTATATAATCTTCTAATCTATCCAAAATTATCAAAGATGTATTACGTGTAACGAGATTATATTTTTTCCCAATTCTTATAATTTCTTCTTTATTTCGTTCATACATCAAATCAAGAAAATCTATTTTCTTACTTGCCCAAATATGTTTTATCAAATGGCTTTCTGTAATTAGATTTTTTTTATTTATCTTAACTTCTACGGTTTCCATGACTTTATTACCAATACCAAAATTTAATTTTATTTTGCTATTATTTTTTAAAATTTGTCCTGTGATAGAAAAATTTTTATCAAAAGTCGTTGGAATATTTGGATAAATTTCTGTCATTGCTTTTTTATCAAATTCAGCAGAAATAAATTGATAATTTTGTGTAAAAAGTATTTCAATGGCTTGTTTTACAGTTTTATTTTTTAAATTAATAAACTGACCACCAGATTTCATAGATATAAATTTCAAATATGAAAAATTAGCAGATTGAATAGAACTAATCACTGTAACAGGTTTTTTACCGATATTTATTTCACTTTTTCCAAAATTTGAAATTCCATCAGAAATTAAAATAAATTCATCACATTTATATTCATTCAAATCAAGAATACCTAATTGAGTTCCACCGTCATAATTTGGATTTTCTAAGTCTTTTTTAAGTTTATTCCAATCTCCATTTTTTATTTCAAAAATTTGATTACGATGAATATCATGACTAAAAGTAACTAATTGAACTTTTACATTTTTTAATTTCTTAAAATATTCATCTAAAATTTTTAATTCTTTTGTCGTATCTTTTTTAACTAAAGAATTAGAAACATCATATAACAAACATATAATTTTAGGATTTTTCTTTTCTTTCACATGTTTTTCAACCGCTAAGTTAATATAGAAATAATCCTTATTTTTATATAATTCATTTTTTTCTACATAAGTTTGAAAAATATTTTCTGCTTTTGGAATGATAAAACCAATTTGTTTATTGGCAATATAATTTGTCATTTCTTTTTTTGCGATATAAATTTCCTTATACTTTTCAAAATCAAAATTAACTAATTCATTTTGTTCTAATTGAGGCTTGATATTTTGCTTGAAAACTTCAACTTTCAAATTAAATTTATCTAATTTTTCTTTAAATTGTAAAGGCAAAAGATAAAGACTTCCTTTTTTTGAACTAAGAAGTTCTTGGTCATAAGCAATTAGAACACGTTTATTTCCATTTGCTGGAATGGGATAAACTCTTGTTTTAAAATTATTTCCTGCAGTTTTTTCCAAGAGTCCTGGGTCTATGTTTTGTCTAACAATAGACTCAAAAACTTCTTGTCCTTTTTGTTTTTCTATAGGCACAGCTTCACGCAATTTCCCATTTACATCCATTGCAAAACGGCTAATTGATTGTCCTTCTCCCAATGGAAAATTTAATTCACCATCAAGAATACGGTTTGTTTTATTTTCAAAATTCATAGACATCGTTGTTCTGGCGATGTTTCCTGTTACTTCAACCGTAATATCTAACTCATTCATTCTCAAAACCTTAATGTCTTTTAAATTTTTGACGCTAATGATTGGCATGTTGTGATTGATTTGCTCTTGTGAATTTACATTTTTTACAGAAAAAATAATGTAATAGCATATAAGTAATAAATTCAAGATTATTCTCATTAATAAAAAAATTTAATTTAATACAAAACATAAGTACCTATTATCATAAAAAAAGCAAATTTTTTATGATTTTTATTACGAAAAATTTTTTTTCAAAAAACACCAAAATTTTAACATTTTTTAAAATCAAAAAAACACCAAAATTTCAACATTTTTTAAATTTCAAAAAAATTTTTTTTCAAAAAAACGCCAAAATTTCAACATTTTTTAAATTTCAAAAAAATTTTTTTTCAAAAAAACGCCAAAATTTTAATATTTTTTAAAATTAAAAAAAAATTTTTTTCAAAAAAACGCCAAAATTTTAATATTTTTTAAATTTCAAAAAAAAATTTTTTTCAAAAAAACGCCAAAATTTTAACATTTTTTAAAATTAAAAAAAAATTT
>JAOZVH010000215.1 GCA_029938235.1 Bacteroidales bacterium | reverse complement strand
AAAAAAATTTTTTTCAAAATTGTCCAAAATTTTATGATTTTTTATTTGAAATTATAAAAAAAAATTTTTTTCAAAATTGTCCAAAATTTTATGATTTTTTATTTGAAATTATTAAAAAAAAATTTTTTCAAAATTCGTCCAAAATTTCAATATTTTATTAAAAATAAATTCCCCAAAAAACACCAAAATTTTAATATTTTATTAAAAAAAAATTTTTTCCAAAAAAGGCTAAAATTTTAATATTTTGTTAAAAAATTTTTTTCCAAAAAACGCCGAAATTTTACTAATTTATAAAAAATTTTTTCCAAAAAACGTCAATTTTTTTACGAATTTTATAATTTATAAAAACTTTTTCAAAAAAACAGATAATTTTTTAGGTTTGTACAACTTGAAAAATTTTTCTTTTCAAATTATTAAAATTTTGACATTTTTTGAAAAAATTTTTTTTGAATATTTTTTTTGAATAAAAAAAACCAAATTTAATAAATTTGGTTTTTGTCGGGGTGGCAAGATTCGAACTTGCGACCTCCTGCTCCCAAAGCAGGCGCGATAACCGGGCTACGCTACACCCCGAATTTTTGCAAAGAAAAACATTATATTTCAATAAAAAAATTTTTTTATTGTTTTTTTTAAATTTATTAAAAATCAAAAATTTATTATTGATTTTCTAAATTTTTTTCCTGTTCTTTTGTCATTCCAAATAAAAGTATTTTATATAAATAACCTTCTTCATTTTTTACTGCAATAAAATTTGCCTTTAAAAATAAAGATTTACCATATTTTGTTTTTAATGTAAATAAACCAGCCTGTTTAATTCCGGAGTTCAAATTATCTAAAAAACTATCAAAATTTATTTCAATGTCGAATTTTTTTGAGAAAATATATTTTATTGATTTTCCTTTTATTTCAGAAAAATTATATCCCAAAGCATCTAACAAAATATAATTTATATTTGTAATAATTCCTTCCATATCAGTTTCCATAGTAGAAAAAATGGAGTTTACAGTATCTAAATATTCTTGCATTTCTGATGATTTTCTATGTGCTTCTTCTTGTGTTGCTTGTATTTCTTCTAAATTTTGTCTCATTTCCTCTTCCTGAGAAAGTAAAATTTCTGACTGTCTTTGTGTTTCTACAAGTAATTTTTTTGTATTAATATTCACTTGTAAACTTGAAATGGTAGAACAAACTCTTTCACTAACTCTTTTAATAAAATCTATTTGATAAGATTTTAATTTTTTAAAAGATGAAATTTCTATTACACCGTAAACTTTTTCATTAAATATCATAGGTGATAAAATCAAACTTTTAGGCTTAGCATTTCCAAGTCCAGATTCTATTTCTAAATAGTTCTTCGGAACATTATTCAAATGAATGATTTCTTTTTCTAAAATGCAAGTTCCAATTAAACCAACTCCCATTTCTATTCTTTTTGTTAAAAATTTTCTTCTATTATAAGCATAAGATGCAATTAGTTCAACAAAAATATCATCTTTATTATTATTATTTATTATGAAAATTCCACCTTGATTAGCTTTTAAATATTCCACAAGGTTTTTTATGAAAGAAAAACCAAGCTCTTGCAAATCATCATTACTATTTCTTAAAATTTCACCAAATTTTGCTAAACCATCGGAGTTCCATACATTTTTATTATCTTGTTTTTTTCTTTTTAAATCTTGTTTTTTTGATTTTCTTAGACTATCTCGCATTTCAAGAAGAGCTTTACCAAGAACATCATTTTTACTTGCCATTTTATGTTTTACATCTAAATTTCCTTTTCCTATTTCGTTTGCAAAAGTTGCTGTTTTTACAAGCCCACTTATCAATAAATTTATAGAATTTGCTATATCACCAATTTCATCTTTTGTATTTATATTTAATTTTTTTCTTTTATCAATAATTCCCTTTGCAAGATCATTTAAAATTTTTACGGTTTTATTTAAAGGATTAGTAATATAACGAGAAATTAACCAAATTACTAAACTCAAAACTAATAAACCTAAGAATGAAACTATTAAAGAAACAGTAAAACTTTGATTTGCTGTTTCTGAAATTTTTTTCATAGGAACGACTATCCCAATTGCCCAAGGTGTTTTTGTATTTCCGATTTTAAAAGGAGCAAAAGAAACATATTTTTCTTCATCTTTTTCATCTGTCATTGTAAATGACAAAAACTCTGAGCGCTTTATTTTTTCCATAACTTTATGCTCATCACTATAAAGAGGAAAAACATTTGAAAATAATTTTCCAACAGCACTTTCTTTTGGATGTGCTACCATAGTCCCATTATTTGCAATTAAAAAAGCATAACTGTCTTTAAAAGGTTTAATTTTATCTGTAATTTTTTGAAAACGTGCCAAAGGTACATCCAGACCAAGCATACCAGCAAATTCATTATCAACTATTAATGGAGTTAAAACACTTGTTACAAGTATAGCATCTTGCGAACTTCCTGTGGAAGAATAATCATAAGGGTCTGTAATTCTTTCACCAGGATTAACTTTAACATTGTAATAAGTACTTGCTTTATCATCTCCGTCTAAATTTAAGGAATCTCTTTTTACTACTATCCTGTTGCCTATTTTAAAAACTTCTGAACGAATCCTACCATATTTTTTTTTATATATACTATCTTTAAATTGCAATTCTAAACTTGCCCATACGGCTCTAAACATTGGGTTATATAAAAATATAGATTTTAACATTTCATCATATAAATCAAGATTCATATCTTCCATATTTTCAGACATAAACATATGAGCCATACTTCTGGAAACTGTTATATCTACATTTAGTTCTGATTTTACTATATTTGCATATTCTCTTGCATAAGCATCTGTTAAACGTTTTGCATCTTTTTCTGTCGTATATTTCGAATTTAAACTAACATAACCAATAGAAATTATAAAAATTAAAACGGCTGTACTTTGAATAGAAAATAATATTTTCGCACTTAATTTCATTTTCAAAAATTTTTTTTGCAAATTTATAAAAAAAAATATTTGTAATATATTTACAACAAATATACATTTTTTTTATTAATTATAAAAAAAAAATTGCAATTTTTTTTAATTGCAATTTTTTTTAGATTATTTTTCTACTCTAATTCTTGCATCTACGGCAATTATTTTATCTTTTTTTCCTAACATAGGATTTATATCCAATTCTTTGATTTCCGGAGCAATATTTAATAAAGTGGATAGTTTTAATAAAATTTCCGAAAATTTATTTTCGTCTATTCCATCTTGACCTCTTACACCTTGAATAATTTTATATGATTTTAATGCTCTTATCATATTTAAACTTTCATCTTTATTTAATGGAGCAAGAGCAGCACTTACATCTTTTAAAATTTCAATAAAAATTCCTCCCATACCACATAAAATTAAATGTCCAAAATTTTCTTCGTATTTTGCTCCGACAAATAATTCTGTTCCGGACATCATTGCTTGGAATAAAATTGATGTGGTATTTTCGATTTTCATCATACGTTCAAACTCCGAAATCATTTTTTCTTCAGAATTTACATTTAAAACGACTCCTCCAACGTCAGACTTATGAACTGGTCCGACAACTTTCATCACAAGCGGATAAGTAATTTCATTTGCAATTTTTATTGCTTCTTCTTTATTATTTGCAGTAGCTTCTTTTGTTCGTGGAATTTCAACAGCATCTAATAAAATAGAAATATTCTTAGGAGAAATATAACCGTTTTTTACATTATCAATTACAGAACGAATTGCTTTTTTATCTGCTTTACAAAATTCAGGTGCTTCAGCAGCTTTGCTTGTATTGTAAACCTTTGCCAAAGCTTTTGCAAGAGAGTACTCGTCAGAAAAATTAACATTTGAATCTGATAAAGATAAAAAATAATCTATTTCTTTCTTTGCTTGTAAAAGAGAAGGTAAAACTGGAAAAATAGCTTTATTAGATTTTTTCATACGTTCATTAAGAACTTTATAAACATCGAAAATTTCTGTTAAACCTGGTGAACCAAAAATCACCACCATTCCATCAATTTCATCGAATTTATTATCAACATAATTAATGATAGTATCTAAATGTTTTGCTGTTCCAGTTGCTAAGAAATCTATAGGATTAGCCACAGAAGAACCCGGATATAATTCTTCTAATAAAAATTGTGTATATTCATTTTTTATTTCCGGAACTTCAAAATTGAATTTTGATAATGCATCTGTCAAAATAACCGCAGGACCGCCAGCGTGAGTAATAATTGCAATTTTCTTTCCATTCAATTTTTTTTGCATAAATACAGATGCAACATCAACAAGTTCTTCTCTTCCAAAACATCGTACAATGCCAGCTTTTTTAAATAAAGTATCAACAGCAAGGTCAGAACTTGCAAGAGCACCTGTATGAGAGGAAGCAGCACGACTACCTGCATCAGAACTTCCAGCTTTAATAGCTGCAATTTTACAACCTTTTTTTATTAGAGAGCGAGAATGTTTTAAAAGCATCTGAGGTTTTTTAATGCTTTCAAGATATAAAAGTTTTATTTTGGGACTATTTTTATTGAAATTTTCGTCCATATCTTTAACTATATCCTCAACAGACATTTGTGCAGAATTTCCAACTGAATAAACATTAGCAAAACTTAAACCCTTAGGAATACCTGCTTCCATTATAAAAACTGCTGTTGCTCCGGAACCAGAAACAAAATCACAACCGTTTTTATTTAACTTTGGAATTGGTTCTGTGAAAACTCCATTATAATTTGGTGTTAAAACACCTATACAATTTGGACCTATTAAAGTACCATTAACACCGTTCACAATTTTGACAACTTCATCTTCTAATCTTTTACCTTCTTCTCCAACTTCACTGAAACCTGCTGATAAAATTATAAAAGCTCTGGTTGTTTTTTTATTAGCTAAAATTTCAACAACAAGAGGACAAAATTTTGCTGGAATAGCTAAAATAGCTAGATCTACATTAGGAAGATCATTAGGATTTCTATAAGATTTAATACCTTGAACTTCGTCTTGTTTAGGGTTATTTACATATAATTTTCCTTTGAAATTGCCATCTATTAAATTTTTTAAAACTTTTCCTCCGGGACTATTTACATTATTAGAACCACCAACAACAACTATACTTTTTGGGTTTTTTAATGCTTCGTTTGTCATAATATATTTTTTAAAAAAACGCAAGATATTAATTATTTTTCAAATTTCAAAATCGTCCAAAATTTTAATAATTTAAAATCTTAAAATAAAAAAAATTTTTCAAAATTCGTCCAAAATTTTAATAATTTAAATTTCAAAAATAAAATTTTTTGCGATTTTAATTTATTAAAAAAAAATTTTTTTCCGAAAAACGACAAAATTTTAATAAATTATTTTAAAAAAATTTTTCTCCAAAAAACACCAAAATTTTAATAATTTATTTAAAAAAAAATTTTCTCCGAAAAACGACAAAATTTTAATAATTTATTAAAAAAAATTTTTTTTCAAAAAACACCAAAATTTTAATAATTTATTAAAAAAAATTTTTTTCAAAAAACACCAAAATTTTAATAATTTATTTTAAAAAAATTTTTTTCAAAAAAACGACAAATTTTAATAATTTATTAAAAAAAATTTTTTTTCAAAAAACACCAAAATTTTAATAATTTATTAAAAAAAATTTTTTTCAAAAAACACCAAAATTTTAATAATTTATTTTAAAAAAATTTTTTTCAAAAAAACGACAAATTTTAATAATTTATTAAAAAAATTTTTTTTCAAAAAAACGCCAAAATTTTAACATTTTTTAAAATTAAAA
>JAOZVH010000214.1 GCA_029938235.1 Bacteroidales bacterium | reverse complement strand
ATTTACAAGTAATTAATATGCTTAGACTGACGGCTATTGCGTCCACGCTTGATTTGGTATTCCACGTGTCAAGCGTGGACGCTTGACTCATAATGCAATAAAAAATATTAAAATTTTGGACGATTTTTGAAAAAAAAATTTTTTTATTTTGAAATTAAAAAATGTTAAAATTTTGGACGATTTTTGAAAAAAAAATTTTTTTATTTTGAAATTAAAAAATGTTAAAATTTTGGACGATTTTTTTGGTTCTTTAAATTGCCAAAGTTTTTAACTTTGGCAATTTAAAGAACCATAAAATTTTGGACGATTTTTGAAAAAATTTTTTTTTTTTCAAAATAAAAAATATTAAAATTTTGGACGTTTTTTTGAAAAAAAATTTTTTTTTAATCCAAAAAAAATCATAAAATTTTGCCGAATTTTTGAAAAATTTTTTTAATCCAAAAAAAATCATAAAAATTTAATTGTAATAACATTTCTGAAAAATATTTTATTTTAATTAAATTTTTATACCAATTATAAGTATATCGTCAATTTGTTTAGTTTTTCTTTTCCAATTTTTTAAAACATTATCTAAAATTTCTTTTTGCTCATACATAGCTTTATTTTGTATTTTTAGTAATAGTTCTTTAAATCTTTTTTTCATAAATTTCTTGTTTTTTTCACCTCCAAATTGGTCAATATAACCGTCAGAAAAAGTATATAATTTATCATCTTTTTCCAATTGAAATTTATAATTTTTAAATGGTCTTTCTTTTAAATAAATTCCTATTGGTTGTCTATCTGCTTTAAATTCAATTAGTTTATTATCTCTAAATAAATAAAGTGGATTATTTGCTCCGGAAAATTGCAAAATATTTGTTTTTGTATTTATCATGCAAAGTGCTATGTCCATTCCATCTTTATTATTACTGTTTTTATTTTGTTTTAAAGAAAATTTAATTTCTTTTCGCAAAGCATTTAAAACATAATTTGCTTGATTAATTTCCTTCCTCATACAAATTTCATTCAAAAAAGAAATTCCTAACATACTAACAAAAGCCCCAGGAACTCCATGTCCAGTACAATCAGCTGCCACAATTATAATGTAATCATTTATTTTTTTTGCCCAAAAAAAATCACCACTAACAATGTTTCGCGGTTTAAAAAAAATAAAATAATCAGAAAAATTTTTTTCAAATAAATGAAAATCAGGTAAAACAGCATTTTGAATAAGCTTTGCATAATTTATACTGTCTGTAATTTGTTTATGGCTTTCTTCCACTTTTTCTTTTTCTTTTGTAATGGAAATATTTGCATCAGAAAGATTTTTTGCTTGCTCTTGGATTTCTTCTTTTTGTTGATTTATTTCTGTATTTTTACTTTCAAGGATTTTATTTACTTTTCTTTGTTTTTCTCTACCTCTTAGAAAAATTATCGCAAGTATTATTATCAGAATAAGAACAATAATTATAAAAATAACGGCTATTTTTTGTTGTTTTATAATTGCTTGTTGTGTTTCTGCATCTTTTTTTAAAAGCAAATTTTCTTTGTCTTTTTTTTCGCTGTCATACTTAATTTGCATTTTTATTATTTGCTTATTTTTTTCCGTAGAAATTACACTATCAGATAAATTTTTAAATAATTTTTGATAAAAATATGCGCTATCAAATTTATTTAATTGGGAATAACTAAATGAAATATTCTTAGAAACATCTATTTTTAAATAAATTTTTTTTACAATTTTTATACTTTTTTTTAAATATTTTATTGATTTAGAATAATTTTTTCTGGAAATTTCTATTAAACCAAGTTTATTATAAATTTCTGCTGATAAAGAATTATCTTTTAATTCTTTTGAAATATCTAAAATTTTTTTATAAAAAAAATTTGCTGTATCAAGAAGTTTTAAATTCTTTTTATGTAATTCAAATTCATGAGTATAAACACTTCCGAGATTCAAATAATTTTTTATAATAAAATCGTAGCTATTTTTATCTGAAAGTTCTAAGTCTTTTTTATGAAAATTTTTTATATTTTTATTATTTGAATTTGAAAATTCAAATGCTTTATTGTGATAATATTTTGCCTTATCGAAATTTTTTAACAATTTATAAACATTTCCTTTTTTCATATAAGAATTTATTAAACCAGAAGTATCTTTCCTATAAATTTTTATTTTTTCCGAAATTTCTAAATGCTTTAAAGCCAAATTATATTCTTTTAAATCTAATCTTATACGATATAAATTATCATTACTTAAAATAATTCCGGTACTATCTTTAATTTTTTCTCTAATTTTTAATGATGATATTTGGATTTCCAAAGATTTTTCTATATTTCCTGAAATATAATATGCAAAAGAAATATTATTTAAAGCATTAGCTTCTTCTTTTTCATTATTGTTTTTCTGAGCCATTAACATTGCCTTTTTTCCATAGAAAACAGAACTGTCAAAATTTACATACCAGTATTTTTTACTTAATTGATTTAATAATTTTAATTTTATTTTTTCATTTTTACTTTTTTTAAATTCTTTTTTTAAAATACTCAAAAAGTCTATTTGTGAAAATAATGTAAAATTTGTAATCAATTGTATAGCTATTAAAATAAATATATTTCTTATATTTTTCATAAAAAAAATTTTTACAAATTTTATATTTTTTTTTTAATTTTTACAAAAAATTTACAAAAAATTTATTTTTTTTATAAACTTATCCACAATTGACCTAAAAAAACGCCAAAAAACTGTGGATAACTCTGTGGAAACTCTGTTGATAACTTTTAATAACTTTCTTGCTTTTTACAAAAATTTTTATAGCTGGAAAAATTTTTGTAAATTCCAAAAAAAGTTATGAAAAACTTATCAACAACTTATCCACAGAAAAAGGCTAGTTATCAACAGCAAAATTTGGTGTTTTTTATAGTAAATTTAATATGTAATATCAAATGAAAAAATTTAAAATTTTGTAAATCAAGCATTTATAATAAATGAAATAATTTTATGGAGAAAAATAATTTAAAAAACAAAAAAAGTTATCAACACACCATTATCATTATATAATAATATATAATATATAATGATAATGGTGTGTTGATAAAATCAAAAAAATTGTTTTATTTTGAAAAAATTTTTTTTATGAAACTTTATACAAAAACAGGTGATAATGGTTTTACTTCTTTAATCGGCGGTAAACGTGTAAAAAAATATGATTTACATCTAGAAGCTTATGGAACTGTAGACGAGTTAAATTCTTATATTTCATTATTGAGGAGCGAAATTTCTCATTTAAAAATTTTTGATTTTTTGCTTGAAATTCAAAGGAAATTATTTTTAATTGGCACAGAATTGGCGAGTGAAAAACAAAATAAATTTCTTTTAGGAAAAAAAGATATTCTAAAATTAGAAAATGAAATTGATAAAATTGATTTGGAAGTTTCTATTTTGAAAAATTTTATTATTCCGGGTGGAAATAAAATAATTTCTTTTTGTCACATTGCAAGATGTGTTTGCAGACGTGCGGAAAGAAGAATTATAGAGCTTTCTGATATTTTTTTTGTTTCTGAATTTTCTTTAAAATATATAAATAGGTTATCAGATTATTTATTTATTTTATCAAGAAAACTTGCAAAAGATTTTAAAATAAAAGAAATTATTTTATAATTAAAATAATATTATATTTTTGCCGTTTTTTTACGAAATTTTTATTAAAAAATAAATTATTAAAAAATTATTATGTATTGGACATTAGAATTAGCATCAAAATTAGAAGACGCACCATGGCCTGCAACTAAAGACGAATTAATTGATTTTGGAATTCGCTCGGGTGCTCCTTTGGAAGTTATAGAAAATTTGCAAGAGATAGAAGATGAGGGCGAGCAATATGAAAGTATAGAAGATATTTGGCCAGATTATCCGAGTAAAGACGATTTCTTTTTTAATGAAGATGAATATTGATTTTTTTAATAAAAAAAAAATCAAAAAAATGAAATTATGCATATAGCAATTGCAGGGAATATAGGCTCAGGAAAGACGACTTTATCTCGTTTGTTAGCTGAACACTATAATTGGGAAACTCGTTATGAATCCGTTGAAAACAACCCTTATTTAAACGATTTTTATAATGATATGAAAAAATGGTCTTTCAATTTGCAAATTTATTTTTTGAATAGTCGTTTTAATCAGCTTATTGAAATTAAAAATTCAAAAAAAAATGTAATTCAAGACAGGACGATTTATGAAGATGTAAATGTTTTCGCTCCAAATTTACATAGTATGCGGCTAATAAGTTCGAGGGATTTTGACACATATTATACTACTTTTAATCTAATGAGTTCGCTAATAAGACCTCCAGATTTATTGATTTATTTGCAAACTTCAGTTGAAAAATTACTATTGCAAATAAAAAAAAGAGGTAGGAATTATGAAAAAAATATTCGTTTTGAATATTTAAAAAATTTAAATGATAGGTATGAAACATGGATAGAAAATTATAAACATGGAAAACTATTGGTGATAAATGTTAATAATTTAGATTTTGAAAATCGTAAAAATGATTTTCAAAATATTATAAAAAGAATTGACCAAAATTTATGAGGAATTATGTAGCGAATATATTCGCTACATAAAAAATTATTTAGTTTCTTCGAGGTCTTCAAAATCTACGTCTGTAAACTTTTTATCATTTTCTTCAAGTTCTTCTACTTCTTCTTCTACTTCGTCGAAGCCTTGTTCAGTTTGTATAAATTCTATTACGTCATTTAATCCGTCTGCGAATTTATCAAAATCTTCTTTATAAAGAAAGACTTTATGCTTTTCAAAATGAAAGCGACCGTCTTTATCGAAACGTTTTTTACTTTCAGTAATCGTCAAGTAATATTCACCACGTCTTGTCGCTTTTACATCGAAAAAGTAAGTTCTTTTTCCAGCTCTAACAGTTCTTGAAAAAATTTCTTCTCTATCTATTTTTCCTTTATTACTTTTTTTATCGTATTCTTCCATTCCAGTTAAAATATAAATTCTAAATTTTTTTTAAAAATACAAAATTAATTTTTTTTTCAAAAAAAAAAATTTTTTATTAAAATTAAATTTTTTTTTAATAAAAATTTAAAAACCTGTATAAACATTTTTTTTTTTTAATATTTTATTATTAAAATTTTTTCAAAAAACCGCTAAATTTTAATATTTCATTAAAAAAAATTTTTCCAAAAAACCGCAGAAATTTTAATATTTTATTAAAAAAAATTTTTTCCGAAAAACGCAGAAATTTTAATAATTTATTTAAAATAAATTTTTTCAAAAAACGACGAAATTTTAATTTTTATTAAAAAAAATTTTTTTCAAAAAACGTAAAAATTTTAATATTTTTAATTTTCAAAATAAAAAAAATTTTTTCAAAAATCGCCCAAAATTTCAATATTTTTTATTTTGAAAATTAAAAAAAATTTTTTTTCAAAAACGACTAAAATTTCAATATTTTTTAATTTCAAATTAAAAAATTTTTTTTCAAAAATCGTGAAAATTTTAATATTTTGATTTAAAAAAAATTTTTCAAAATTCGTTCAAAATTTTAATAATTTTCAATTTCTAATTGAAATATTAAAATATTTTTAAATTAAAATTAAATTTTTTTTATATAATAAAATTATATAATTTTATGTTTTTTAAATAAAGATAAAATTATGCTTGCTCCTCTAGACAATGAAGTATTTTTTAAAAAGGCTTTTACAAATAAAATTGTATTTGAAAAATTTGTATACGATATTTTTGGCGAAAAAGTTTCTGTAAATAAAATAGAAACAGAAAAACAAT
>JAOZVH010000039.1:19940-20033 GCA_029938235.1 Bacteroidales bacterium | reverse complement strand
AACGGCAATTTTTTACGAATTTTATAATTAAAAAAAATTTTTTTTCAAAAAAACGACATTTTTTTACGAATTTTATAATTAAAAAAATTTTTT
>JAOZVH010000039.1:6551-19840 GCA_029938235.1 Bacteroidales bacterium | reverse complement strand
TTTCAAAAAAACGACATTTTTTTACGAATTTTATAATTAAAAAAAAATTTTTTTTTCAAAAAAACGACATTTTTTTACGAATTTTATAATTAAAAAAAAATTTTTTTTCAAAAAAACGGCAATTTTTTACGAATTTTATAATTAAAAAAAATTTTTTTTCAAAAAAACGTCAAATTTTTGTTCTTATAAATTTTCTTTTTTTGATATAAAATATTTCTAATAAAAAAATAAATTTCTCAAAATTATAAATTAATTTATAAAAAAATTTTTTTAATTAAAATTAATCTGTATTTTTGTGAAAAATAAATTTAATTTTTAATCAAAAAATAATAGAAATTATGGCTGTAAAAATAACTGACGAATGTATTAGTTGTGGAGCTTGTGTTGATGAATGTCCAAATACTGCTATTTATGCTGGTGGAGATGAATGGAGTTTAGCAGATGGAACAAATTCATCAGATGATAATATGAATGAAGCAATGGAAGATGATATATATTTTGTTATTCCTCATAAGTGTACGCAATGTGTTGGTACTAACGACGAACCTGCTTGTATAGATGCTTGTCCAACAGAAGCAATAGAAATAGACGAAGACGAAGACGAAGATGTTTTACAAACAAGGTATGACGATCTATTGGGATAAATTTTTAAATAAAAAAATTCAAAAATAAACATTTTTGAATTTTTATTTAATATTTTTATAAAAAAATCCATTTTGAAAATGGATTTTTTTTTATTAAAATATTATTTTAATACTTCTAATAATAATTCCCAGAATTTTTTTGTTGTTTCTATGTTAAGTTCTTCGTCTGGAGAATGCGCTCTATTAATTGTTGGACCGAATGAAATCATATCCATATAAGGATATTTCTCTAAAAATAAACCACATTCTAAACCTGCGTGTATTGCTCTAATAAGAGGTTTTTCGCCGAAAAGTTTTTCATAAGCATCTTCTGTTTTTTTCAAGATTTTAGAATCTGTGTTTGGTTCCCAACCTGGATAACCATCAGAATTACTTACATTTGCTCCGGCTCTTTTGAAAATACTTGACACAACATTTGCTATGTTTTCTTTTGCACTTTCTAAGGAACTTCTTTGACTTGTTACAATTAAAATTTCTTTTTCAGAAAATTTTACTGATGCTAAATTTGTAGAAGTTTCTACTAAATTCTCCATCGTTTGACTCATAGAAACAACTCCATTTGGACAAGTCATTAAAGAAAAAATAAAATCTTTTTGTAATTGTTTTGCAACAGATGATGCTGGCATTTCAATAGATTCCAAAGTAAAATTTACATTTGGCTCAGAAACAGAAAATTCACTTTTAATGTCTTTTTCAAATTTCTTGAAAATCTTTTTTAGTTTTCCTTTCCATTTTTTTGCTATAGAAATTGTTGCAAATGCTTCTCTTGGAATTGCATTTCTAAGATTTCCGCCATTAAAATCAGAAACATAAATTGGGTACTCATTAGAAAGTAAAAATAAGAAACGACCAAGAATTTTATTAGAATTCCCTAATTTTTTATTTATTTCGTCTCCAGAATGTCCACCTTTTAAACCGTTTACAGACACTTTAAAACTCAAAGCATTTTTATTAATTTTTCTTCTTTTCATTTCAAAACTAATAACTGTATCTATTCCCCCAGAACAACCGATAAACAATTCGCCATCGTCTTCAGAATCAAGATTTATCAAAGTTTTGCCTGCCAAAAATCCCTCTTGCAAAGCAAATGCGCCAGTTAAACCTGTTTCTTCGTCTACGGTAAATAAACATTCTATTGCTGGATGTTCAATATCGTCAGAACTCAAAACTGCAAGTTGTGCCGCAATACCTATACCATCATCTGCTCCAAGTGTTGTTCCGTCAGCTTTTACCCAACCGTCTTCTATGTAAGTAGAAATCGGATCATTTTCAAAATCATGCTCTACATCAGAATTTTTTTCACAAACCATATCAATATGTGATTGCAAAATAATAGTTTCTAAGTCCTCTTTACCAGCAGTTGCTGCTTTTTTAATTAAAACATTACCAATTTCATCCTGTACAGTTTCCAAATTATACTTCTTTCCAAAATCAAGAAGATATTTGATAATTTTTTCCTCTTTCTTAGAAGGTCTCGGAACTTGACAAATTTCATCAAAAAAATTCCAAACAATCTTAGGCTCTAAATTTGATATATCATTCATATATTTTAATTTTAATAGAAATTAATTCCCAAAATTAATAATTTTTTTATTAATACAAAAAATTAATTTTTTTTTATTAAAAATTTGGACAATTTTATAAAAATATTTTTTTATAAAAAAATATAATTTGAAAAAAGGAGATTTATAAAAAAAAATTATTTTTTAAATTTTTTTAATTAAATTGCAAAAAATTTATTTTTATGAAAAAAATATTATTATTATTAATTGCAAATGCAATAATTGGTTTTGTTTATTCTCAAAATATTCAATTGCTTTCTGGTGAAGAAGATCTTACAAATCAAGAGATCACTGTTTGGGGAGATGTTGAGGAAAGTGTTTTTCAAAAATTTGTAACAACTAAAAACGTAGGAACAGAAGCAATGTCTTTGAAAGTAAAAAAAGAAGAGTTGGAAGTTGTAGATGGCAGTGAAAATTATTTTTGTTGGTTATTGTGTTATGCCAGTGATACTGAAATTTCGCCTTATGCTATTAATTTAGAACCCGGAGCAATAACAGGAGCAGATGGTTTTTCCGGAGATTATAAATCTCATGGAAATCTTGGCACAACAAAAATTAAATATACATTTTTCAATGAAGAAAATGAAGATGAAAATGTTACTTTAATTATTAATTATTCTGCGGTTCCTGTTGGTGTAGAATTTATAAAAATTAATGAAATTTCTAAGATTTATCCAAATCCAGCAAATAATTCAATTAATTTGAATTATAATTTAAAGGAAAATTCATCTGCAAATATTGTTATTTTTAACATTCTTGGGAATGAAATTAAGAAATTTTATTTAGATAATTTTGAAAATAAAATTTCAATGGATGTTTCTGATTTAAAAAATGGAGTTTATTTTTATTATATTATAATAGATAATAAGATAAAAGAAACCAAAAAATTAATTATTAAACATTTTTAGAATTATGTCTGGACACAGTAAATGGTCAACCATAAAAAGAAAAAAAGGAGCATTAGATGCTAAACGTTCCAAAATATTTTCCAAAATAGTTAAAGAAATATATATCGCAGTTAGAGATGGAGGTGCTGACGAAAATAATAATCCATCTTTACGTTTGGCAATTAATAATGCTAAGGGCGTTAATATGCCAAAAGATAATGTGCAAAGAGCTATAAATAAAGCAGATAGCGGAGGAGAAAATTTTGAGGAAATGACTTTCGAAGGTTATGGACAAGGTGGAGTTGCTATTTTTGTAGAATGTTTAAGCGATAATAATTTGAGAACTGTCAGCAGCGTCAGAGCAGTTTTTAATAAACGAAATGGAAGTCTTGGTAAAAATGGTTCTTTAAGTTTTCTTTTCGATAGAAAAGGTGTTTTTCAAATTCCAAATGGAGAATTGGATCCAGAAGAATTTGAGTTTGAAATTATAGATGCAGGTTTAGAAGAATTGGAAATAGAAGATGATAATTTTGTAATTTATACTGCCATTGAGGATTTTGGAAATATGTCCAAAAAATTAGAAGAAATGGAAATAAAAGTAGAAAATGCCGAATTACAAAGAATTCCGAATTCTACAAAAAAAGTTGATATAGAAAGTGCAAAATCAAATATGAGATTGATAGAAGCATTTGAAGAAAATGATGATGTACAAAATGTATATCACAACATGGAATTAACGCCAGAAATAGAAGAACTTTTAAATAAGGATTAATTAAAAAAAAATTTCAAAAATTATATTTTTGAAATTTTTTTTATTATTAAAATTCTAAAGTCAGAAATTGATTTTTATAATCAATAATTGCATTAAATTTTCTCAAAAAATCACTACCAATAAGTCCGCAAATTTGCAATTTTTTTTGTTTTTTTTCCGAAAAATACATTTCATACATATTATTAATGTGAGTCAAATCTAATAAAACTATGGGATAATTTTCTAAATTTAAACTACCAAAGCAAATTTTTTCTAAAATTGCTTTTTTAACATTTAATTTTGTGTCAGTAATTCCTGTTGGTTGTAAATCGTCTTTTTTGTCAATTTCATCAATTTTTGAAATAAATTTTTCTAAAATTAAACCGTCAAAACAACTGACCGAAGCACCTGTATCAATGACGACTTCTTTGGACGTTTCTTCATTAAATTTTACTTTCATAAATAAATGACAACCACCGTTATCGTCTAATTTTACAATTTCTATTGGAATTTTTGTTTTCATAATTTTAAAAATTTATTTTGCATAATAATAAATAGTATTAGAATTTTCCTTTCTAAATAATTGAATTGCAGATTCTTTAATATCTTTTGCAGTAATTTTTTCATATTTTTCAAACTCGAAATTTATATCTTCTGCTTTGCCAATTAATTCATAAAATGCTAAATTACTTGCTTTTTCTGTTAAATTTATTTGTGAGAAAAGCATATTTGATTCTAATTTATTTTTTATTTTTTGCAATTCATATTCGCTAACTTCTTTCGCTTTTAAATTTTCCAATTCTTTACAAATTTCAGCCTCTGCAACTTCCATTTTAACATTTTTCATAAGGTTTCCATAAATTACAAATAAACCATTTTCTAAATGTCCAGTAACATAAGCATCTAAACTACTAAATAATTTTTTTTTCTTAACAAGATTTTGATACATACGAGAGGATTTTCCATTGGATAAAATATCAGAAATTAAATCTATTTTTTGAAAATCTTTATGATCTCTTCTGCACATATGAAAAGTTTTGCAAATTAAATCATAAGGAACGTCTTTTTTTACGGAAAATTTTTTTTCTTTTATCTGTTTTGGTTCTTTTTCCAAATTTCTTAGGGGAACATTTCTTTTTTCTATACCACCAAACCATTTTTCCGTTAGAATTTTCAATTCTTCGAAATCTAAATTTCCAACAACAGATAAAATGGCATTGTTTGGAGCGTAATATTTATAGAAAAAATCTTTTACATCTTCTAAATTTATTTTCTCTATGTGAGAAATTTCTTTTCCTATTGTTGTCCAGCGGTAGCTGTGTTTTTCATAAATAAAAGGTCTAAAAATTAACCATAAATCGCCGTAAGGTTGATTTAAATGAGTTTGTTTAAACTCTTCTATTACAACATTTTGCTGTATTTTCAATTTTTTTTCTGAAAAATCTAATTCTTTCATGCGGTCAGATTCCAACCAAAATGCGGTTTCAAGATTTTCTTTTGGAATAATTATGTAATAATTTGTCAAATCATTACTTGTAAAAGCATTATTTTCCGCACCAACTTTTTCAAGAGCATTATCATAATCAGAAATATTCTTAGAACCACCAAACATTAAATGTTCAAATAAATGTGCAAAACCTGTTTTATTTGGATTTTCGTCCTTAGAACCAACATCATATAATAAATTTACTGCGGCAAGAGGCGTTTTTTCATCTTTATGAAAAACTAATTTTAAACCGTTTTTTAAAGTATATTTTTTTATATTCATAATTTTTTTTTGCGAAAATAATTTTTTTTATTAAAAAATTCAATTTTTTTATTTTCAAATTGAGAATTTAAAATTCGTAAAAAAATTGCATTTTTTGAAAAAATTTTTTTATTTGAAAATTATAAAAAAAACGGCATTTATTTCAAAAAAATTTTTTTTCAAATTTGTCCAAAATTTCAATATTTTTGCAATTTCAAAATAAAAAAATTTTTTCCAAAAACCGCCAAAATTTTTATATTTTATTAAAAAAAAATTTTTCAAAAATCGTTCAAAATTTTAATATTTTTTAATTTCAAAATTAAAAAAAATTTTTTCAAAAATCGTCCAAAATTTTAATGATTTTTAATTTAAAAATAAAAAATTTTTTCAAAAATCGTCCAAAATTTTAATGTTTTGTAATTTAAAAATAAAAATTTTTTTCAAAAATCGTCCAAAATTTTAATATTTTTTAATCTCAAAATAAAAAAATTTTTTCAAAAATCGTCCAAAATTTTAATGATTTTTAATTTAAAAATAAAAATTTTTTTCAAAAATCGTCCAAAATTTTATGATTTTTTATATTTCAAATTTAAAAAAAACTTTTTTTTCAAAAATGTCCAAAATTTCAATATTTTTATAATTTTGCAAATTATTTAAAATAAAAATTTTTATGGAGAATTTGTTGATTGATTTAAAGAAAATTGGCTTAGATAATATTGGGGAGATTTATCGTAATGCGAGTTATGATAAATTGAATAAAGATGAATTATTGGACACTTTGCAAGGCTATGAAAAAGGTCATAAAACTGATTTTGGAGCAGTTGCTGTTGATACAGGAATTTTTACTGGACGTTCACCTAATGATAAATATATAGTTGATGAAGAAAGCTCTAGAAAAAATATTTGGTGGAAAAATGAAATAAGAAAAAGTTCTGATAATAAACCAATTTCTCAGGAAGTTTGGAATGATTTAAAATCTATCGCTGTAAAGCAATTAAATTCAGATAAAAAAAACTTATATGTTATGGATTGTTTTGTAGGCGCAAATGAAGATACTCGTTTATCTATTCGTTTTGTTATGGAAGTTGCTTGGCAGGCTCATTTTGTAAAAAATATGTTTATTCGTCCTTCGGAAGAAGATTTGAAAAATTTCAAAGCTGATTTTGTTGTTTTGAATGCTTCTAAAACGACAAACAAAAAATGGAAAGAACATAAATTAAATAGTGATGTTTTTGCTGCTTTCCATCTTGCTGAAAAGATGGCTGTTATTGGCGGAACTTGGTATGGTGGAGAAATGAAAAAAGGGATATTTTCTGTAATGAATTATATGCTTCCTTTGAAAAATATTGCTGCTATGCATTGTTCAGCAAATCTTGGTAAAAAAGGTGATACTGCTATATTTTTTGGCTTATCCGGAACTGGAAAAACAACACTTTCTGCAGACCCAAATCGTGCATTAATTGGTGATGACGAACACGGCTGGGACAATAATGGAGTTTTTAATTTTGAAGGTGGTTGTTATGCAAAAACTATAGATTTAGATTTTGAAAAAGAGCCGGGTATTTATAAAGCAATAAAAAAAGACGCATTATTAGAAAATATTGCTGTTAAAGATGAAAAAGTAGATTTTGCTGATGTTTCAAAAACAAAAAATACTCGTGTTTCTTATCCTATTTATCACCTAGACAATATTGTTAAACCTGTTTCTAAGGGTGGACATCCAAAAAATGTTATTTTCCTAACTGCTGATGCTTTTGGTGTTTTACCTCTGGTTTCCAAACTTACAAAAGACCAAACAAAATATCATTTTTTAAACGGTTACACAGCAAAAATTGCCGGAACAGAAAGAGGAATTATCGAACCTGTACCATCATTTTCTGCTTGTTTTGGAGCGGCATTTTTATTACTACATCCGACAGTTTATTCTCAGGAATTAGTTAGAAAAATGGAAGAGCATAATTCTAATGCTTATCTTGTGAATACCGGATGGATAGGAGGTTCTTATGGTGTTGGGAAAAGAATAGACCTTCCATCAACAAGAAAAATTATTGATGCTATTCTTGACGGTTCTATAGATAATGCTGATTTTGAAAAATTAGATATTTTTAATTTGAATATTCCAAAACATGTAAATGGAGTAGATTCTAATCTTTTAAATCCAAGAAATTTATGGGAGGATAAAGAAAAATATGATGAAACAGCAAAAAAATTAGCAAAAAAATTCATAGAAAATTTTAAATCTTTTACTGATAACGAAGAAGGAAAAAGATTAGTTGCTGCTGGTCCACAATTATAATATTATTTTTTTTATCAAAATCATAATTTTATACAAAATTTCAAAAAATTTTTTTCAAAAAAATTAATGTTTTTTTTTTAATTTTTTTCAAAAAAATTTTTATTATTGCAAATAAAATAAAAATAAATAATATGTTATATTTGATAATATTAGCCCTTGTATCTGCTATTCTTGGAATAGGTTCAATTTTTGTTCCGAAATTAAAATTGGTATTCCGTTTAATTCTTCTTATTGGAGCGGTATTTTTGTCTTATAGTTTGTGGGAAAGCATAGCAAAACCTATACGTTTTGAAACGGAAAAAGAAAAACGTTATGATAACGTTATTAAGCGACTAAAATATATTAGGACTTCTCAAATTGCTTTTAAATCTGTAAATGGTGTTTATTGTGCAAATTTTGATTCTCTCGTTAATTTTATAAAAACAGATTCTTTTCCTGCTGTAAAAGCAATAGGAAATGTTCCGGATTCTCTCACAGAAAAAAAGGCTCTTGAAATGGGTTTAATAAAAAGAGATACTATAATGATAGGAGTAATGGATTCTATTTTCAAAAATATTAATTTTAGTATAGATTCTCTTGCTTATGTTCCTTTTTCTGAAAGTATAAAATTTGAATTAGATACTTCGGAAGTTATAACAGGTTCTAAATTGAAAGTAAAAGTATTCGAAGCAAAAGTTTCTAATTTTGATATTTTATCTGGTTTAGATAGACAAGCAATTGTCAATTTAAATGATGGATTAAAATATGCTGGTCTGAGAGTTGGCTCACTGGAAGAAGCAAATAATAATGCAGGAAATTGGGAATAAATTTTTTAATGAAAAATGAAATAATGAGGAATGAAAAATTCCTCATTAAATTCAATTTTTCATTTTATTTTTAATAAGTTCATTAATTTTATTGCGAGGTCAAGGAAAACTATTTTATTGTTTGCGTTTGATGAAATGTGAAAATGTGCTAAATTAAATTCTTTATTTATCGCAAAAACATTATTTATATTTATAAAAGTGCAAAATCTTTCAGAAAAAATCTTTTCCTCTTTTGTAAGGAAAATTAATTTTTTTTCTTCTTTAGCTATATTTAAAATAAAATTTTCTCTGATTAACCTTAGTGCATAATCTAAAAATTGTTTTTGTTTTTCTCGTCCTATTTTTGCAATTTCGTTTACCCATTCAGTAATTTCAATGATTTTTTTCGAGTAAGAAAATCGCATTAAATTTGTAAATAAATCTAATAAAATTTTATTATCTTCTTTATTTTCAATAAGTTCTAATGCTTTCTGGTAATTTCCATTTGAAAGATGTATAATATCATCTATTTCTTCCTTTTCAAAATCAAAAGTTTCTTTTAATTTTTTTTTCAGGTCTAATTTTTCTATTTTTGGAACTTTTATTAATTGTGTTCGAGAAAGTATTGTTTTTAAAATTCTTTCTGAGTTTTCAGATATCAAAAGGAATAATGTTTTTTCTGGTGGTTCTTCTAAAATTTTCAATAATTTATTTGCTCCGGCAACATTCATTGTTTCAATTTGCCAAATTATCATAACTTTATAATCTGCTTCGAAAGTTTTCAAATTTAATTTTTTAATAATTTCATTACTTTCGCTTGTATAAATTGTAGGTTTTAGATTGTTAGCATCTATTTTTTTATGCCATTTTTTCGCTGAAAAATATGGATTTTCTATAGTTATTTCTCTCCATTCTTTCAAAAAATCATTACTAACAGGTTTTTTGAAATTTTTATTCCTTACAACTGGAAATACAAAATGTAAATCTGGATGTATTAATTTTTGGTATTTTTTACAAGATGGACATTGACCACAAGAATCTTTTTCTTTTCTATTGGAACAAGAAACATACTGAGCATAAGCCAGAGCAATTGCCAAATTACCAGAACCTTCATTACCAAGAAAAATTTGAGCATGACTAATTCGTCCATCTTTTACGGTGGAAATTAATTTTTCTTTAACTTTTTCCTGTCCTATTATTTCGTTGAATAACATCTTTTAAATTTTTTCAAAAAAATGTTTTTTTTTATTAAAAATGTAAAAAAAAAAATTTTTTTGAAAAAACGCCAAATTTTTAATGATTTATTAAAAAAAAATATATAAAAAAATTTGCAAATAAGATAATTGTATTTATATTGCGACACAAATTTCTTAATGCTTAATCTTGAGTTAAATTTGTAATAATTATTTTTATTAATTTAATAATTTTTACATAAAGAAATTATGAAAAATAAATTTTTTGCATTATTTTCAATAATGTTTTTTTTGGGTTTTTATTCTTGTAAAAAGGATGAAATAAATTTAGAAAATTCTTCAATAAATGAGGAAAAAAATGACGAGCAAACAGACGAAGGAATGATTGTATTAGGTAGAGAGTTGCAAAATCCTTATTCTATTGAAAATATGAATAAAGCATATAAAAATTTAATGTATAGAAATTTAGTGTCAGAAATTTCTATTAGGACAACTAATTACTACATAAGATTTCTCCCTAAATCAGAAAAAGAATTATCCGCTTTAAAAAGCGACACCTCTTTAATGTTATTTGATTATCCTTTACTTTATGAAATGGAAGAAGGCGGAGTTTATTATCATGACAAAACACTTCCAGATTCTGCAATTACTTGGCAATATACTGTTGTAAAAGAAAATTATAGTTTTCCAAATGTTCAGTATGAAATTTTATCTGATTTATTTATGCCTGAAGAACTGGAAGAAACAGGTGAATTAGATGAAGAATCTGCTGGTAATTTATTGCAAGAAGCAGCAATAATTACAGATAATATAGAAAAAGACCAAAAAAAAGGATGGTTTGTTCCATCTAAATGGAGACCACAAGGAACGATTAAGGTTTATGATGATGTAGCTGGTATTCATATTCCTCTTGTTGGAGCAAAAGTAAAAACAAGGTGGCTTCTTAGATTTAGAAAAGGATATACTAATGAAAATGGGTATTTTTCTACTCATAAATTTAGGTGGAAAGTTAATTATTCTATTAAATGGGAAAATAATAGATATGATATTAGAAATGGCTCTTTACCACAAGCTTGGTTTAATGGTCCCAGAAAAAAAGGTGATTGGAATTTAGATATTAGCTCTCAAAAATCTTTACGTTTTGCTACCATACATAGAGCTGCCTACAGATATTTTCATAGAAATATCGGAGGTTTAAAACGACCTGTACCACCGAACATTAATATGAGATATTCTTATTATCATGAAGAAGGAACAGCTACTTCTCCTACTTGGTTGGCCTTAGATCTTACAGGTCTGATTCCTAATGCATTAATATATGGCAAAAGTCCAAAAACAGGAAGTTGGTATACAACAGATGTAATTTTTAGAAAAACAATACATGAAACAGGGCACACGTCTCATATATATTTAAGAGGTATTGGTGGTACTATAGAAAACTGGCAAACTACTCATCAAATTAGAGAAAGCTGGGCAGATGCAATAGAATGGTATATTAGTAAGATAGAATATGATGAATTAGGACATGTAAATTGGGCTATGCCAAGTACTACAAATACAAATGCCAGTAAACAAAACTGGAAATCTTCAGATGATCATGATTATACACCGTTATTTATTGATTTAGTAGATAATTATAATCAAGCATTGGAATCTGGAACACAACCAACAGATAGATGTCCAGATGGTGGAACATTTAATGCATTTAATTTTTGTCATGTTGCCAATTCACCAAGTGATACCCAAGCCTTCATATATGCAGATAATTTTTTTTATACATCTAATGAAGATTGCGAATGTCCTATAGGTGATTATTATGATGGTCAAAATTGTTATTTTATGGATATTCCTGATAATTCAATAGGTATTATTTACGAAAATGCTTTTTATCTTACTCCATCTGTAAATCCAAATTTTCCTAATGATTATATTTCTAATTACAAATGGGACAATTAGAAAATATCTTAGAGGATGTTTATGGTTTAAGTGATTTAGATGCTGAACTAAAAGCAAATAAACCAAGTGGTGTAACCAATAAAACATTAGATGTTTATTTAGATTTTTTTTATAATTTACAGGATTAGTTAATTAATTTATAATATTTTTATGAAAAAAATAATTTTTAAATTATGTACTTTATATGGTATAATGTTTTTTATTTTATCTTGTGATATAGATTACGATACAGAAACAAAATATACATTAGTTAATAATTCTAATCATAGAATAAATATGAGTATTCGAAATCCATCTGGTACGAGAGATAAAATGACTTTAATATTAAATAATGAAGAATCTAAATCATTTTCTTTCTCAGATCAGACATCTAAAAATAGTCCATTCATAATTAGACCAGAAAATCTTTTTGTAGATACAACTATAATTTGTTATGATGATACTATTTGTGTTATTCATCAAATTAATTATAAATGTATAAAAGAGGATAGATGTTTACTGAATATAGAATCTTATACAGGTGGATATGTAGGTGAGCTTTATTATAAATATCGTTATGAGTTTACAGAAGAAGATTATCAAAAAGCATTAGAAAAATTTAATAATTAAATTTATTATTTTTATCTTGCGATGTTTTCATTGCAAGGTAAAAATAATTAAAAACATTAGATGTTTATTTAGATTTTATTTATAATTTATAAGAAAAAGCATTATGAAAAAAATAATTTTAAAATTATGTATTTTATACGGGATAATGTTTTTTATATTATCTTGTGATTATGATTATGAAACGGTAACAAAATATACATTGATTAATAACTCTAATCATAATATAGCAACAAATATTGACCCAAGGACTTCTTATGGTGATACTGCAATTTTTTTAATATTGAATAAAGGAGAATCTAAATCATTTTTGTATGTAAAAAGTACATCTAAAGATGATCAATATATTATAGACCCACTCTTTACTAGATCTGCAGATACAATTATAATATGTTATGATGATACTGTCTGTGTTATTAATAAAATTGGTTATGAGTGTATAGAAGAGGAGAGATGCTTATTGAATATAAAATCTTATACAGGTGGTTATACAGGTAAGCTTTATAAATTTGAATATGAGTTTACAGAAGAAGATTATCAAAAAGCATTAGAAAAATTTAATAATTAAATTTATTAATTTTATCCTGCGCTTGATGTCGAAACATTGGAGGTTGAAAAAAAACCTCCAATGTTAAAATGTTAAAAAAAATTTTTTTCAAAAATCGTCCAAAATTTTAATGTTTTTAAAAAATCGTTAAAACAAACATTGGAGGTTAAAAAAAAAACTCCAATGTTAAAAATTTTTTTCAAAAAAATGCCAAAATTTTAATGATTTTTAAATTATTAAAAAAAAAATTTTTTCAAAATTCGTCCAAAATTTTAATGTTTTTAAAAAATCGTTAAAACAAACATTGGAGGTTAA
>JAOZVH010000039.1:0-6451 GCA_029938235.1 Bacteroidales bacterium | reverse complement strand
AAAAAAACCTCCAATGTTAAAAATTTTTTTCAAAAAAATGCCAAAATTTTACGATTTTAATTTATTAAAAAAAAAATATTTTTTCAAAAAAATGCCAAAATTTTAATGATTTTAAATTATCAAAAAAAAAATTTTTTCTTCAAAAACGCCAAAATTTTTAATGATTTTTAAAAATTTTTAAAAAAAATTTTTTCCAAAAAACGACAATTTTTTACGAATTTTATAATTAAAAAAACGCTAATCTTTTACGAATTTTATAATTTAAAAAAAAATTTTTCTTCAAAAACGCCAATTTTTTAATAATTTTTTTTAATCAACAACTTTAATTTTTATAATTTCAATATTTTCTAAACCTTCATAATCAACACATTTACAAGCAATTTCATATTTACCTTCTTTTTTAAATTTATGTTTTACAATTCCCTTTTTATCATATAAAATATTAGATTTAAATTTATCTTTAAAATCAAAATCCCATGAAAAAAAATTTATTCCATTTTCTGAATGAGAATTCTTTTTTGCGTCAAAATAAAAAATATTTTTTTCATTCGTAATAGATATAGAAATTTTTGCTTTTTTGAAATTGGTATAAAATCGGAAATTTCAATAAGCTTAATGTTATAATTATCTTCACGATTTAATCTTGCAACTTCTGCATTTGCTCCTTTTCCAAAACTCCAAGCAAGAATAAAACCATTTTTTGATTTTTTCCTATCAATGGCAGATTTGAAATTATCAACTACATTTCTACCGATACTTTTTGACTGTTTTATCTGAAGAAAATATTTAACTCCGTCAATTATTTTTACGCCGTCTATTCCGAAATCAGCTCGTTGTTTTTTGTTTGGAACACCGCCAAACTGCTCAACAACAAAATGCTCAAATTCAAAAGGATTCATTTTATCCAAAGTTTCAAAATCGTATTTGTGAATATGAACACTGAAAGATTTTTGAAATAAATCCTTAATTTTATATAAACGATTTTCGGTAATTTTTACAGCAGCAACTGAACTGTCAACACCTATCCAATTCCTATTTAATTTCTCCGCAACAGAAATTGTCGTACCACCACCAAGAAAAAAATCTGCTACAATGTCGCCTTCATTTGAACTTGCCAAAATTATGCGTTCAAGTAATTTCTCTGGCTTTTGAGTTGGATAACCAATTCTTTCTTTGGCTGTTCCTTGCACAAAAGGAATTTCTAAAATATCTGTAGGTTTGCCTTTTTTCATGTAAGCAATTCTTTTTTCCCCATTTTTTTTATTATTATAAATTTTATATCTTTTTCCGTCTTCATCTATTTTATCATATCGCTTTTTTGCTTTTTCATCATAATCAACCAAAATTTCCTCATAATTAAAAATATAATTATCGCTTTTTGTGTAGAAAAAAATTAAGTCATGGTTATTTGGATATTTTTTTTTACTACTGTGCGGTTTAAAATACTTCCAAATAATTTGATTTCTAAAATTATTTTTTCCAAAAACTCTGTCTAAAATATAAACTTTTATTTCTGCAAAAGCATGCCAATCGCAATGCAAATAAAAACTTCCTGTTGGTTTTAAAAGTCTATACATTTCTTCTACTCTTTCATAAAGCCAATTAATATAAGTTTCTATTCCTCCTGACCAAATATCCTTAAAACTTGCAACTTCTCCTTTGTCATTCCAAATTACAGCATAATTTCTATTTGAAAAAAATGGTGGGTCAATATAGATTAAATCTATACTTTCACTTGGCAGATTTTTCATAATTTCAAGATTATCGCCGAGTATTAATTTATTACACATAATTTTTTTAATTACTTAAAAATTAAAAATATAAAAAAAAAGTCATTTTTTGTGATTTTTTTTTTTATTTTAAAAAAAAAATATTGTCTACGCCTTGCGGTGTTTTCACCGCACAATTATTCATATTTAATTTATATTAAAAAAATTCAAAAATCGTTCAAAATTTTAATGTTTTTTATTTTGAAATTAAAAAAAAATTTTTTTCAAAATTCGTCCAAAATTTTAAAAAAAAATTTTTTCAAAAAATCGCCTAAAACTTTAACATTTTTAATTTCGAATTAAAAAAAATTTTTTTCAAAATTCGTCCAAAATTTCAATATTTTTTAATTTAAAATAAAAAAAATTTTTTCAAAAAAATAACGAAAATTTTAATATTTTTTAATTTCGAAATTAAAAAATTTTTTTCAAAAATCGTCCAAAATTTCAATGTTTTAAAAAACAAAAAAACAATATTGGAGTTTTTTTTTAACACCAATGTTTAGAATCAAATGTTAAAATATTAAAAAAAATTTTTTTCAAAAATCGCCCAAAATTTTAATAATTTTTAATTTGAAATTATAAAAAAAATTTTTTCAAAATTTGTCCAAAATTTCAAAAAAAAATTTTTTTGAAAAAATGACCAAAATTTTAAGTTTATCTATATATAGCTTTAGAATTACAAACTAAAATACATTCTCCACAAACTTTGCATTTGTCATTAATTTCAGCAATATGAATTTCCCTCAAAATAGATTTATAAACTTCACAGCTATCTATGCAATCCCCACAACTAACACAAGTACTTCGGTTAATATTCGGTCTTTTATAATTTTCTGCCATTTGTTTTTGAATAGCTTCAAAATCACAAACTTCTAAACATTCGCCGCAATTTACACAAATTTCTCCATTAATATTTGGCTCAAAATGTTCTTCCGGAACTTGTTTTTCTATGGCATTATGAGGGCAAACTTCTAGACATTCACCGCAATTTGTACAATTAATTTCATCAATATTTGGGTCAGAATAATTATCCGGAATAGATTTTATAATTGCATTTTCTTCACATTTATCTAGACAAATGCCACAATTATTACAAAGATTTTCATCAATAATTGGGTCATTGTAATTCTCCGGAACTTGTTTTTTTATTGCTCCGTATTGACAATTTGGATAACAATTTCCACAATTATTGCATAAATCATGATTAATATGTGCTGCTTCAAAATTACCTGTTGTTGTTCTATTTATTGCGTTTTTATTACAAACATCATAACAAGAACCACAATGAATACAAGTATTTTGATTAATTTCAACCTCCGGAGATCTTATGGCAGCAAAAGGACAAACTTCAGTACATTCACCGCAGTTATTACATTTGACTGGGTCAATTACAGCATCTCCATTGATAATAGTTATGGCACCTTGGTCACAAGCATATTTACAATATTTTGGTCCACAATTACATTTATAAGATTCAACTATATGAGCAGAAACTCCATTCTTATAAGTTATTGCGTCAGAACCATCAGCACTACAACTTAAAATACAATCACCACAACCATTGCAATTATTATTTATTTCATAATTTTTTAACGGAATATTTAAAGCATTCTCCTGGCAAAAAGGTAAACATTGTCCACATTCTTTGCATTGATCTTCTGCTATGTCATAAGTTGTAACGGAAATATTTATAGCATTTTCCTCACAATGAGAAACACAATTTCCACAATCTGTACATTTATCCTTCTGAATATAAAAATTTACATCAGAGATAGCAATTGCATCATAATCGCAAACTTCTTTACATTTACCACAATCTTTACAATCTTTCTTATTTATTATATGTAAAACTTCGGCAATATTTATTGCATTATATTCACAAGCAGAACGACATTTTCCACATTCAACACAATTTTCTTTTTTTATGTAAAAGTCTGTAACAGAGATTTTTATAGCATCGTATTTACAGGATGCTACACATTTTCCACAATCTACACAAGTTTCGTCATCTATATAATATATAGATGGTTTATCTAAATTAACTGCATTAAAATCACAAACATCATAACATTCGCCGCATCCAATACATTCATCAGATTTTATTTTGTAAATTTCAAACGGATTTAAATCTTCTTTTTTACAACTTACATTTAAAAAAGGTAAAGCAGAAAAAAGTACACCACCAGCAAGTAAACAACTATTTTTTAAAAAATTTCTTCTTGTATCCATAATAATTTTTTTTAAAAATATAATTTTTTTTATTAAAAAAAATATCGTTTTTTGAAAAAAATTTTTTATGAAAAAAAAAGAATGCTTTCTTTTTGCGAAAATTACTAAAACTCACGGAATAAAAGGAAATCTTATTTTATTATTAGAAGAAGAAAGAAATTGGGACGATATTGATATAAATTTAATTTTCATTGAGATAGAATCTTTTCTCGTACCGTTTTTTGTAAAAAAAAATAGTTTTTTATTAAAAAATAATTCAAAAGCAATTTTAAAAATAGAAGATATAAATTCCGAAGAAGAAGCTAAAGAATTAATTAATAATTCTGTTTTTCTGAGAAAAGATCATTTCGAATTTTTCGAAGAAACAGATTTTGATACAAGAATAAATTTTCTAATTATAGACGAAAATTTTGGTGTTTTGGGAGATATTCAAAATATTTTTGAATATTCAAAAAATAAAATTTTTCAAGTTATTAAAAATAATAAAGAAATTTTAATTCCAGCGAATGATGTTTTTTTTAAAAAAATAGACAAAAAAAATAAAATTATTTATACTTCTTTACCCGAAGGTTTGATAGAACTTAATAATTAAAAAAATTTTTATGAAAAAAAATATTAAAAAACCATTAATTTTAAACGATACCTCTTTAAAATATTAATGAATAGAATATATAAAACAGAATTTGAGGCTCGGATGGAAAATGAATATAAATTATTTGAAATGGCAGAAAAAAACTTAAATTTTCGCTCTTCAACTTTAGATAAGTTATCTAAAATTGTAAATATAGAGCAAATGCTTGAAGAAAATAAATTTAAAGAAGGTTTTCCTATAAACATGAATTTCATAAAGAAGAAAATGATTTTTTTAAAAAATTAATAAAAGACAATATTATTGATTTATCCCATTATAATGAACAAACTCTAACGGTAAAATTTATAGGGCAAATTTTAAATAAAATAGAATTTAGAAATAAATTAGTGAAAGATTGGTATAAATATAAAATAAGTTGTAAATTAAATGATTGGTCTATTAGTGGAGAATCTGATTTTTTTATAGCGACTGGTAGAGATGAACCAAAAAAACCTTATAATTGGTAGATATTGGAACTTTATTATTTTGGATAAATTAGAAAATGGAAATTATCAATATTTTGTTTCTAAAGGTTTCGATTGTTTGGATTTTGTAGAGTTGAAAAAAATTTATATTTATTTACATGCAGTTAAACATTTGTATTGTAAATAAAAAATTTTTTTTCAAAAATCGTCCAAAATTTTACGATTTTTAACATTATGCATCAGGTGTCCACGCTTGATACATTGGAAATCAAGCATGAACACTTGACGCATATGTGTACTAAATTTTGTCAAAGTGAAAATTAAATTTAGTACCATTAGTCATAGAAATTCCATAATTCAAAATATATCCACCTAATATCTCCTTCATGTATAATTTTAATGTTTTTTGTTTCTTTTACTATCCATGTACCTTTTTTATATATATTCTCTTTAGAGATAATAATTCCTTTTTCATCACAGACTTCAATTAACTCTATTTGTAATAAAAAATCTTTTTTATTTCTATCTCTAATAATGCCTTTAGCCACACAGGATTTATTTTTGTATTTTTCTTCTTGGGTTTTACTAATAAAACCATTATTATAAGTAAAATAGACAGTATCTTTTACTTTATAAAAGCTCATATCGCTTCTTTTTCGTTCTAATTCATTTTTTTCCATCCTTTTCCAATATCTTTTATAAAATCTAATTTGTTGATTTAATTTAATCTTTTTCCGTTTCAAATATCTATAATAAGATGTTAATATAATAGCAGTCATATCATCAGGATGGAATATTCCTTTTTCTCTAAAAAAAAGATGAATGTTAGTACTTCTCCATACTCCTATATCATTCTTTATAAAAGAACCCAGTCCCATAATGTAAGCAGTAGAAACAAAATCATCTTCTTCTATATTGATTATCTTTTTTCTTTCTTCTTCATTAATACAGTCATCAAAAATATTAAAGCAATCTTCTAAATTTCTAATTTCAGCAATATGTTTATAAAAATTTTCTGATTCTATATTTCTTTCTTGTGAAAAAATATAATTATGAGAATTTAATATAATAAGAAAAATATATAAGACTTTTATCATATAAATAAATTTTAAAGTTAAAGCAAATATAAGTAAGAATTGAGAAATACCTATTTATTTTATACAGGCTTGTTCATAACTTGCTACTGTGCTGTGTTTTCACCGCACAATTATTCATTATAAATTTATAAATTTTCTTTTTATAATTTCAAATAAAAAAATATTAAAATTTTGGACGATTTTTGAAAAAATTTTTTTTCAACATTGGTATTTTTTTAATACCAATGTTTGAAAATGTTATTTTTTAAAAATAGTATCCACTCAATTTAGTATGGTAAAAAGTTTTTTTTCTTTTTTTTT
>JAOZVH010000213.1 GCA_029938235.1 Bacteroidales bacterium | reverse complement strand
AATCAAATGAAAAATTTATAAAATTTTATTTTTAATAAATTATTAAAATTTTGGCATTTTTTGGAAAAAAAATTTTTTAACATTGTTTGATGTCAAAACTTGTATTGTAATTTTTTGAAAAATATTTGTAATCATGCAAAAGCAAGGTTGTTATTGCTTTGTTTGCCGAAAATTTTACATTTATTAATCACAATAATACAATGTATTTTATTTGTCCATATATTTTTTTTTGCAATTTAATATTTTTTTTCATAAAAAACATTTAAAAAAAAAAAATATTCACGACCACAATTTTTAAATAAAAATGGTCTGAAATAAAAATTTTGAGATTCTTTTTTTTTATTAAAGAAATAGAATCTTCCATTTCTTCAATAAATAGTGGATTTTTTATTTGAAAAAACCTTTCCAAAATGCAAATGCTGTATGATGAATTTCTGAAGAAATATCATATATTTCTGAAAATTTACCATGATAAATTTTGGGATATTTTTTTAATGACTCTCTTGTAGTCATAATTTAATTTTTTTAAAAATATTTTATCAAAAATAAATTTTTTTTATTATTATTTAATAATTTAAATTCTAAAAATTTGAAGCAAAATTTTGATTTTTTTTTAATAAATATTTACTTCTTCTACTAATTTAATGTCAAATTTTTTCAAGACTTTTTCTTTGATTTTTTTTGCAAATTCTAATATTTCTTTTCCATTTGAATTTCCATAATTTATAATTATTAAATTATGTTTTTCATAAATTCCACAATTTTTAAATCTTTTTTCTTTTAAACCACAATTTTCTATTAAATAAGCTGATGGTATTTTTACAAAATTTTCATCAATTTTAAAATATGGAATTTCAATTTTTTTATTCCTTAGAAATTCTAATTTTTTTAAAGAAATAATTGGATTTTTAAAAAAACTTCCAACATTTCCAAAAATTTTCGGGTCTGGTAATTTATTATTTCTTATCTTTAATATAGATCTTCTTATATTTTTTAAATTTAAATCTGACAAATCTTCAAAAACTTTTTTTAAATTTCCGTAATTAGAATTAAAAACTTTTTTTATTTTCAAGGAAATAATAATATAAGTAATAATAAATTTGTCTTTTTTTTCATTTTTAAAAATACTTTCTCGGTAGGAAAAATTTAATTCTTGTTTATTTATTGTTTTTTTTAAAAGATTTTCCTTTTCTATAACAATAACTTTTTTTATAAAATCCTTAATTTCAACACCGTAAGCACCAACATTTTGTATAACTGTTGCTCCAACAGAACCATAAATTCCAGATAAATTTTCTAAACCGTAAAAATTATTTTCTACGCAATAAGCAATAAAATCATCAAAATTTTCTCCGGCTCCAACTTTCAAAATAATATTTTCATTATTTCTTTCTAAAATTTCTATTCCTTTAATTTGGTTGTATAAAACTAAACCTTTAAAATTTTCCAAAAACAAAATATTACTTCCACCGCCTAAAATTAAATGTTTTAAATTTCTAAATTTTTCATTTTTTAAAACTTCTATTATTTCATTTTCATTAGAAAATTCAAAAAAATAATCTGCTTTTACATCTAAATTAAAAGTATTAAAACTTTTTAAGGAAAAATTTTTTTTCATTATTTTAAGAATTAAAATTAAATTTTTAATAAAAAAATAAGGAATTTTTAATAAAAAAATATTTTTTTAAAAATTCCTCATTCCTAATTATTCATTAAAAATTCTAATTATTAATTACAATTTTTTGTAAGGATGTTTTTTCTTTTGTAGAAAATTTGCAATAATAAATTCCACTTTGTAAATTATTTTTATAATCTAAAAAATGTTCGCCTTTATTTTGTGTTTCATTTTTTATCAAAGTTTTTACTTTCTCACCGAGAATATTATAAATTTCTAAATTTACAATTGAATTTTCATTCAAATAATAATAAATTTTTGCTTCATCTTTCATAGGATTAGGAAAAATTTTAAATTTATCATTTTTTGATAAAACAATATTTTCATTAGCAATGTTTGTTGTTACATTAATAACAAATTCTTGCTCAGAAGATAATTCTCCATCAAAAACACTTAAAATAACATTAAAGTCTCCAACATTATTTGAAATTCCATTTAAATTTGCTGTTCCATTTCCATTATCAGTAAAATTTAACCAATCCGGTTTTTCTAAAACACTAAATGCAAGTTCGTCATTATTATAGTCTAAAGCAGTAATATCATAATTATATTCTTCATTTATATAAACCGAAGTTATAGCTGTTGAATTAAATTCAGGTAGATAATTTACATCAGAAATTTCATAAGAAGGAAAAATAATTAAATCTATCCATGCACGATCTAAAGCTCCATTAGCATAACCGTCTTTTGAATATTCCCAACTAAAAGTATGCTGACCAGCGCTAACTTCATATTCTTCCATTGACCATGAAACCTCTCCAGACCAATGTCCCATTTCTAAATTGTCAATTTTAAAATACAAAAGATCATAAGCTTCTTCAGAAGAAACTTTTTTATAAAAAGAAATTACTCCATCATACAAAACATTTATAGTAACACTAAGTTTTGAAGTTTGATTTCCGCCTAAATTTTCAAAAGATTTAGCAGAAAAATTACCATCAAAACTATTTTCATTTGTTATCGTCCATGGTTTATTATTATTTTCCCAATCAAAAGCATTAAATTCTTCTGTCTCCCAATCTTCAAGAATTAAATTTATAGATTTTTCCATTGTTAATTCTGCATTATATTCTCCCGCATTTGTTGTAAAAATAAAATTTGATACATAAGCACTTGGCACATTTTCTCCAACAGTAATGTAAAAAGTAGCTAAAGCAATTTGCTCTTCTCCAAGATTGCTAATGGTAGTTTCGTTTTCATTTATCGTAATATAAGGATTTTGTGAACTCAAATTACAAATTATATTTTCTGCATCAGAATGTCCATTATTAGTAACACGAAATTTTAAACTAACAGTTTCACCATTATCTAATCTTCCATTATTATTTCCATTTTCTGAATCATCTATTTCAATAAATTCATTTAATAAATTTGGAGCTTTTAATGTAATTGTAAAATTAGATGTCCAAGAATTATTATTTTCATCAATAATGTCTAAGCTGAAAATTACAAGTTCACCGTCAGGAACATTATTTGCAACATTAAAAGTGTAAGCATCAAGAATATTAACATTACTTGAAGCATCAAAACTTCCAAAATTTGCTGTCGCATTTTCTATTATAATATATTCATTATCAGTATTTAAAGTTGCATTTACTCCGGTTGTTCCTTCCATACCAACATTTGAAAGTTCCACAGATAAATTTATAGTTTCACCAGTTTCTGCTAAACCATTTTCGTCAGAAATTTCAAAAGAACTCAAAGAACAAAAAGCACCATCAGCAGGAATTATTGAAATTTCACCGATATGAACTTGTCTATTTTGTTTAGTTGCAACTATGTCTGCTGTTCCTGGTGTAGTAAAAGCATCAAAATATAAATTTACAATTCCGCTTTCATTTGATAATTTTGCGTCTAATAAAACACCGTCAAAAGAAATCGCAACATAAGTATTTGCTTCTGTGTTTACAGTAAAATTGTTTGTTCCTACTGGTGTTGCTTGATTGTATGAAATACTTAAAATTTCTGGTTCTGTTAAATATGTCATAACAGAAGGGTCACCCATCAAATGATAAATTTCCCAATAATAATTTGTTTGACTTGAACCACTTGCTGTTACGGCAAGATTTCCTGAATAGATCATTTGTCCCTGAGTGATATACCAATTTTCCATTTCTTCGTTATTTTCGTGAAATGCACAATCATAAAGACCGAGATTTTCTGAATTATAAATTGGATTTGCATTAATATTTGCTCTTACACCAACTGACCAATAAAAATCTTCGTCCCAAGTAGTATTATTAGAAGCACCAATATAACCAACTGCTCCTTTTTTATTTGCTCTAAGTAATGCTTCACCGAAACATTCTGTAATTTCAAATTTATTAGAAAGACAACAGTTTCCAATTAATAAACCATATTTGTCAGAATTTTGTAAATTAGCAAGATCAAAAGTTTCAAAACTCGGAGAAGACCATCCAGAAGGACCACAATGTGCAGTATAATTTCCAAAACCAACACCATCACTAACATTTTGTATAATTTCCGAAGAACTTGACTCTGATTCTGGATATAAATAAGCATTAGTATTAAAACCGTGTTCTTCATTAAAATAATTATCAACACCATAATTTATTTGTCCATTTCCATGAGTTGGAGCAAAACTTGCATCGGCACCAGCAACAAGAACAGCATCATTCAAATAACTTGGGTCTGGCATAGTGTATTTTTCATATTGCAAAGTTTTTTCTATCTGAGGCTCTAACTCATCAACATTATTAGCCGAAAATCTACCATAATAAACTTCAGGAAAAAAATCGTCTGTATATTCACAATAATATAAATCTGTAACATGACTTCCGGTTGTGCCACTCCAAGAAGGAACCTGACCAACATCACCAACAAATAAAACAAAACTCGGAGCAGGATCCTCAATTGTAGAACTCTCATATAAAGATTGCAAATAAGTTTTTATGGAATTTGTTGTGTTTCCAACTTCTTCTTCGTCAGTGTAAGCAGTAATAACATGAAAACCTTTTTTTTCTTTCCAACGAATAAACGGCTGTAAACTTTCTTCAAACATTCTATCAGAAATAATAACATATTTTATAGGGTAAGTTGTCATTAGATCTTTTGTGTGATAATCTAAATTATTTTCAAAAGTTTTTGAAAAATAAGGCGAATAAAAATTCCTTTTTAATTCTTTTGTTTTTGAAAAATCAGAGTTTTTAAAAACAACTTCAACAATTAGATTATTCCATACTTTCAAAATGTTTTTTACAGGATTATATTGAAAAGGCGAAATACTCAAACGTCCAATTTGTGTCCCTCTCATCATTCCAAGAACTTCAATATTTGCAAGTTCATTAGAAAAAAATTCATCTTTTTTGTAAATTTCTTTATTGAAAAAAAATTTAAGATCTTCTGGCTTAATACTTTTTGAAATTGGTGCTTGACGAGGAAAAATTTTTTCAGAGAATCCAAGCTCGTTCAAATTAATAATTTCTTCGTCATAAGAAATTATATTTATTTGAATTTCTGCATTTTGCGGAATTTCAATCAATTTGTGTGTAACAGGAATAGCCGGACTTCCAAAATCATTATGAGAAGTATAATTCTCAATCAAAATTTTTCCAAAATTTTCAATTCCATTTTTTTGAATAAAAATATCAAAATTAGAAATTGTGTTCACAAATCGAAATTTCTCTAAATTGTCTTTCGATTTTAAAATTTTAAAATGCGTATTTTCAGCATTTAAATTTATTTTTAAACTCTTTTTTTGAGAAAATAAAAAAAGGCTTGAAAACAAATAAGTAAATAATATTATATAAAACTTCATAATTTTTTTATAAAAAATTTAATTTTTTTTTAATTTAAAAAATTTTTTTTTATATAAAAAAAAATTATTGAAATTTATTGAAATTTATTGAAAATTTTAACACATTTTGAATTCAAAAAAAATATTTTCAAAGAAACATTCAAAAATTTTAATAATTTTTAATTTCAAATTAAAAAAAAATTTTTTTTCAAAAATCGTCCAAAATTTTAATATTTTTTATTTTGAAATTAAAAAAAAATTTTTTTTTCAAAAATCGTCCAAAATTTCAATATTTTTAATTTTGAAATTAAAAAAAAACTTTTTTTCAAAAATCGTCCAAAATTTCAATATTTTTTATTTTGAAATTAAAAAAAAACTTTTTTTCAAAAATCGTCCAAAATTTCAATATTT
>JAOZVH010000212.1 GCA_029938235.1 Bacteroidales bacterium | reverse complement strand
ATTCATCGTCCACGATGATTTCGTTGCATCGTCCTATAAAGCATTGATTTTTAATATTTTAATGAAATTTTAATGAAAATTTAAAAAAAATATTTTGAAAAAATATTTTGAAAAAAAAACATAAATTTTTCACAATTTTTTTGTAAAAAAAACTCCCATCACATCACAAAAAGGTTCGATAACCAAATTTTTTTTTAATAATTAAAAATCACAAAATATTGGCGTTTTTTGGGAAAAATTTATTTTTAATAAAATATTAAAATTTTGGCGTTTTTTGGAGAAAATATTTTTTTCATGCGCTTGTGCGGTGTTTTCACAGCACAATTATTCATCATAAATTTATAATTGTATGAAAATACCGCACAAACACAAAAAATAAAATCATAAAAAATATGTCATTTTTGAAAAAAAATTTTTTATTTCAAAATTCATTGAAATTTTGACGTTTTTTGAAAAAAAATTAAATTTTAAAAAAAAATTTTTTTGAAATAAATTTATAAAATATGAAAAGAAAATTAATAATTACAGAAGATGGTAGTCATACTTTTTTTATTGAAAATTTAAAAGAAAATTACCATTCTATTTTTGGTGCTGTGGAAGAAGCAAAAGAAGTTTTTATAAAATCAGCTTTTCTTTTTTGCAAAAAAAAAGAAATCTCCATTTTAGAAATTGGTTTTGGTACCGGATTAAATGCCTATTTGACTTTTTTGAAAAATCAAGAATTATCAAAAAAAATATTCTATAGGGGAATAGAATTTTATCCAATTCCATATAATGAAATAGAAAAATTAAATTATTCAAAAATTTTTTTTCAAAAAAATGATGATTTTTTTAAAAAAATTCACATCTCCGAATGGAATAAAAAAGTTGAACTGGATAAAAATTTTTTTATAGAAAAAATGGAAATAAATTTAGAAAATTATAAATCTGATAAAAAATTTGATATTATTTATTTTGACGCTTTTGCCCCAGATGTTCAGAAGGAAATGTGGAGTTCAGAAATTTTTCAAAATCTTTATAATATTTTAAATAAAAATGGAATTTTAACAACTTATTCCGCAAAAGGTTTAATAAAAAGACGTTTAAAAAAAATTGGTTTTAAATTAGAATTTTTAAAACATCCTCATAAAAGAGAAATGATCCGAGCAATAAAAATTTAATTTTAAATTATATTTTATTTAAAATTTAATTTAATTTGTATTTTAAAAAAACAGTAAAAATGAATTTATTAATTGTTGGTAGTGTTGCATTTGATGCTTTGGAAACACCTTTTGGAAAAACAGGTAAAATTTTAGGTGGTGCAGGAACTTTTATTGCTTTAAGTGCTTCATATTTTGATTTAAGACCAAATGTTATTTCTGTTGTTGGTGGAGATTTTCCTAAGAAATATTTTGATATTTTAGAGGAAAGAAATATAGATATTTCCGGAATTCAAATAAAAAAAGATGAAAAAACTTTTTTTTGGTCTGGAAAATATCATAAAAATATGAATGTTCGTGATACTTTAATAACGGAATTAAACGTATTAGAAAATTTTAAGCCGGAAATACCAGCATCTTATCAAGATACAGATCTTTTGATTTTAGGAAATTTATCTCCGGTTGTTCAGCGTGAAGTAATAGAAGGATTGAAAAAAAGACCTAAATTAATTGCAATGGACACTATGAATTTTTGGATGGATATTATGTGGGACGAATTAATGAAAACAATATCGATGGTTGATATTTTAGTAATTAACGACGACGAAGCACGACAAATGTCCGGAGAACATTCTCTTGTAAAAGCATCAGAGAAAATTTTAAAAATGGGTACAAAATATCTAATAATAAAAAAAGGCGAACACGGAGCTTTATTATTTGGAGAAAATAAAATATTTTCTACAGCAGCTTTGCCGATGGCAGAAGTTTTTGACCCAACTGGTGCAGGAGATACTTTCTTAGGAGGTTTTATGGGACATTTATCTAAACAAAAAGAGATAAGTTTTGAAAATATGAAATCGTCTGTTGTTATGGCTTCTGTAATGGCTTCTTTTTGTGTGGAAAAATTCGGAACTGAAAAATTGGAAAATTTGAAAAAAAATGAAATAGAAAATAGAATAACAAAATTTAAAGATTTGATGCATTTTAAAATGTAAAATTTTTGAAATAAAATTATAAAAAATCATTAAAAAAATGTCGTCTTTTTGAAAAAAAATTTTGTTATGGAATTTTTTGTGAAATATTATATTTTTTTCATTAAAAATATAATTATTATGATTCATCGTCCACGATGATTTCGTTACATATCCTATATAATTGAATTTAATGTTTTAATGACGATTTAGAATGAAAATTTCAAAAAAATGCCAAAATTTTAATGATTTTAAATTATCAAAAAAAAAAAAATTTAAAAACGCTCAAAATTTCAACATTTTTTAATTTAAAATAAAAAAAATTTTTTTCAAAAAACGCTCAAAATTTCAACATTTTTTAATTTAAAATAAAAAAAAATTTTTTTCAAAAAATGCCCAAAATTTCAACATTTTTTAATTTAGAAATAAAAAAAATTTTTTAAAAAAAACGCCCAAAATTTTAATATTTTTTAATTTCGAAATAAAAAAACGACGAAATTTTTATGAATTTTATAATTAAAAAATTTTTTTTCAAAAAATACCAAAATTTTACGATTTTTTATTTGAATTAAAAAAAAAAAATTTTGCAAAAAAAGGCAATTTTTAATTAAAAAAATTTTTTTTCAAAAAATTCGTTTTTTTTATAATTTTAAAATAAAAGATTATGAAAAAATTTTTGTTTTTATTTTTAATAATTTTTGCAAAAAATTCTTTTTCGCAAGAAGTTTTTAAACATTATAATGTTAATTATGGTTTATCACAAAGTGTTGTGAAATGTATTTATCAAGATTATGAAGGTTTTTTATGGGTAGGAACTCAGGACGGTTTAAATAAATTTGACGGTTATGAATTTTTAAATTTTAAACATAATTCTGAAAATGATGCTTCCATTTCAAATAACTGGATTTACAATATTATAGAAGATAAAGATTCTAATCTTTGGATAGCAACAAGAAAAGGTTTAAATAAATTTAATAAAAAGAAAAATACTTTTGAAAAATATTTCAACGAAAATGAAAATAATTTTTCAATTTTTAAAAGTGTTGTTTGCGGTTTAGCCATAGATAAAAATGGAAATATTATTGCAAATACACCGCCATATATTAATATTTTTGATAAAAACAAGAATCAATTTGAAAGAATAAATACTGGTTTAGAATATGACGGAAGTGTTATAGATGAAGATTTGCCAATAATTGTAGACAAATATGAAAATATTTGGATTGCCTCGAAAAAAGGACTTGTCTTTTATAATCCAAAAAATAAAAAAATAAAAGTTTATACAAAAGAAAATAATTTATATATTTCAGATAATCACATTACAGCATTATTTGAAGATAATTTTGGGAATATTTGGATAGGAACGAAAAACGGTTTAATTTTTTTTAATAAAAAAAAACAAAGTTTTTTTAATTTTAAAAAAGACATAAATAATCCAAATTATTTGAAAAATAATTTTATTCGTTCAATTTATCAAGATAATAATAGAAATATTTGGGTCGGAACAAATGGCGGAGGTTTACATAAACTTGTTTATTGGTCAAATGATAATTATAAATTTATAAATTACGAAAGTAAAAAGAAAGACAAAAATTCTATAAATCATAATATAGTTTTGAGTTTATTAGAAGACAATTCAAAAAATTTATGGGTTGGAACTTTAAATGGAATTGACAAATTAGATTTAAAAAAAAAGAAATTTAAAATTTATCAAAATTCAAATAAATATAATTCTGTCAATTTATCTGACAATGTTATTGCATCTGTTTTTAAAAGAAATAAAAATGAAATTTGGATAGGAACATGGGGAAAAGGTTTAAATATTTATAATAAAATTAATAAAAAAGTTGTTTTGTTTTCTACAGAAAGTGTTGAAAACCAATATATTAGCAATGATTTTATTCATACAATTTATAAAGATAAAAAAAATAATATCTGGATAGGAACACGAAACGGCATAGATATTTATGACGAAAAAAATAATAAATTTATTTCTTTGCAAGATTTTTTTGGAACGAAAAAAATCCACAGTTTTAGAAATTTTAGAGTAAATCACATAATTAATGACGATGAAAATATTTGGATTGCAACTCAAAATGGTTTATTTAAAATAAATGTTGAAAAAGATATTATAGAAAATTTTACAGAGGAAAATGAACAAATTTCAAGTAATTTAGTTTATGAAATATTAATAGATTCGGAAAAAAATTTATGGATAGCAACAACTAAGGGTCTTGATAAATATAATTTAAAAAATGAAAATTTTGAATATTTTAAAAATAAAAAAGATGATAAAAATTCGCTTAGTAATAATTTTGTCGTTACAATTTGTGAGGATAAATTTAAAAATATTTGGATAGGAACAGAAAGTGGTCTAGATAAATTTGATAAAAAAAATCAAAAATTTAAACATTTTTATAAAAAAGATGGAGTCACAAATTCTGTCATTTATGAAATTATTGAATATGATAATAGTATATGGATAGCTTCTGGAGATGGACTTTTTAAATATGATATTTTAAAAAAGAAATTTGAGATTTTTAAATTAGAAGACGGTTTACAAAGTATGGAATTTAATACTGCTTGTTTTAAAAGCAAAGATGGTGAGTTATTTTTTGGTGGAATGAACGGTGTAAATTATTTTTATCCGGATTCTATAAAAAATAATAAATATATTCCGCCAATAGTTATAACTTCCATAGAAAAAACAAACGACAAAGGCAAACAAAAGATTTTTGATTTTAATAAAAATAATGAAATAAATTTATCTTATTTAGATTTTGATTTAACAATAAAATTTGCTGCTCTGGATTATACAGACCCAAAACAAAATTTATATTCTTATAAAATGAATGCTATTTCGGAAAATTGGATAAATATAAAAAATAGAAATTTTATAAATTTTCCATACTTATCTTCGGGAGAATATATTTTTAAAATCAAAGGAAGTAATAATGATGGAATTTGGAACGAAAAAGGCAAAGAATTAAAAATAATTATTAAACCACCATGGTGGAAAACAAAAATTTCATATTTTTTTTATTTTATAATAATAATAATTTCCATAATTTTTTTAATAAAATTAAGAGAAAAAAAGTTGCTGAAAGAGAAAATTTTATTAGAGATCAAAGTTCAAAAACGTACAAAAGAAATTATGAAGCAAAAAAATATTATAGAAAAAAATCATAAACACCTTAGATCGAGTATCAATTATGCAAGTTTAATACAAAATGCCATACTTCCAAATATAGAACCATTTGAAAAATATTTTGTTGAAAATTTTATTCTTTTTAAGCCGAGAGATATTGTCAGCGGAGATTTTTATTATTTTGCAAAAATAAATGAAAATATAATTTTTGCTGCTGCTGATTGTACTGGGCATGGAGTTCCCGGAGCTTTTGTTAGTATGCTTGGAATTTCTTTTTTGAATGAAATTGTTGCCAGAAAAAATATTACAAAAGCAAATGAAGTTTTGGAAAATTTAAGAGAGAAAATAAAAACTTCTTTGAAACAAGAAACTAATAGGAATAAAGATGGTATGGATATTTCTTTTTGCGTTTATAATACAAGAACAAATTATTTGCAATTTTCCGGAGCAAATAACCCAATTTATATTATTAGAGATAAAAATTTAATGGAATTAAAAGCAGACAGACAACCAATAGGAATTTATGTAAAAGAAAAAAAATTTAAAAATAATATTTTTCACATGAAAAAAAATGATATAATTTATTTATTTTCAGATGGTTATGTTGATCAATTTGG
>JAOZVH010000038.1 GCA_029938235.1 Bacteroidales bacterium | reverse complement strand
TTTTTTTTGAAATTATTAAAAAAAACGTCAATTTGGAAAAAATTTTTTTTTGAAATTATTAAAAAAAACGTCAATTTGAAAAAAAAATTTTTTTTGAAATTATTAAAAAAAACGTCAATTTGGAAAAATTTTTTTTGAAATTATTAAAAAAAACGTCAATTTGGAAAAAATTTTTTTTTGAAATTATTAAAAAAAACGTCAATTTGGAAAAAATTTTTTTTTGAAATTATTAAAAAAAACGTCAATTTGGAAAAAATTTTTTTGAAATTATTAAAAAAAAACGTCAAATGGATTTTTTTTTTTAATTCGTCCAAAATTTTAAATATTTTATTTCAAATTAAAAATACATCTTTTTTAAATTTTATAAAACACATTTTTTTCACATAATTCTTTGATTTTTTTTATTTCTTTTATGTCAATTTTTTCCAATTTAATATCAAAATATAATGCAAAAATAAGATGGTCTATATAATTTTTAATTTTATCTTGCTCTTTACATTCAATAACTTCTAAAAATTTTATATCATTTAAAAGTATCTCTTTTTTATCAAAAACACCATTTTTTTTATTTTGATTTTTAATTATTTCGCCTAAAAATTCTGTTTTATGTTTTATTTTTTGACTTATTTCATTTCCTTTTTTATCTTTTAAAATTAAATTATTCTCGTCTATTTCTACAGAAATAAATTTTTGCATCATAGTATCAAATTCTACAAAATCTTTTAATTTATAATCTTCCATAGATAATAATTTTTTCTCTTGTTTTATAATTTCCTTCTTTATAAACTCATTTTTTTTGCTAATTTTTGGAATGCGAATAAATTCTTTTATGCTATTTAATGCTACAATATATGTAGCTTCATTTGGCAATTTGGAAAATAAAGACAGAAAATTTAAGTTGATTTTAGAATTTAAAATGGATAACAACCAAAATATTTCAGTTTTATTATTTGAACTTATTAATAATGATTGATTTCCATTTAAAATTAAATCTTTTTCATCAGAAAATTGAAAAATATTATTAAATCTAGTTTTCCATATAATTTTGTATCTGTTTTTAAATGCTTTCATTCCTTGACCACCTGGAATAAATTTTATTTCATTTTTTTTATCATAAAAAAAATAGTTTTGTTTATTTATAGAATATTTCTTATAATTATTTTTTTTGCTGTTAAAAATTTTAAAACATTTACCATTTTCTTCTTTTAAAATTTTATTTTTATTTAAATTTAATCCACCATCAATACAAATTCCGTCATAATTTTTCAAATCAAAATTTCTATATTCTTCAATTGAAAGAGAATTTTTTTTGTAATTTTCATAAGCATTTATAAATAATTCACTTTGTTTTATAAAATTCCAATTTTGAATATTTTTTTGTAAACTTGATTGTAATTTTTCTTTTTTTTCTATATTTTTATTATTTAGATATTCATTAAAATCAATCTCTTGCTTTGTATTATATGATTTATAATTTATTATTTGAATTTTATGCTTTTGTTTTGGCATTTGTTTTTTTATAATTAAAATAAGAGATGAAGTAGAAATAGGTTTATTTTGTTTCAATCCTCTTCCTATAAACATTTTTCCTTCAAAAGTTATAATTTTTTCTATGCTTGTAAATTTTGACAAATGATATCTCAGAACATCTAAATCTTTTGCAATAAGAATTGTTTGGGGAATAATAAAAGATAATTTCCCATTATCTTTCAAAAGTGCTAAACCAAGTGCTATAAAAAAAGCATATAAATTTGGTTTCGGTGAATAAGGTTTTTTGCGTCCAGGAACAGTATTTAAATTTACTCCATAAACATCGTTCATAGAAAAAGCATCTGTTTTATCTTTTATTTTTTTTGTAAAATCTATTTCTTGTTTGCAAGATTGATTATAACTAATATATGGCGGATTTCCAATAACATAATCAAAACGTTTTCTTTTGCCATTTTTTTTATGCATGGAATATAAGATTTCTTCTATATTTTTTTCATCTCGCATAAAAGACGAATAGCCAAGCGAAGTTTTTTCAAAATGAGAAAACATATCTATTTCCATATTTTTCGAATTTATTCCAACATCGAGAAATTCAGAAATACTATCTTTTGTTTTAAAAATTTTTATTTTATTATTTATTGGATTTTCATAATGGTCGTTCACAATAATTGGAAGCATTCGCATAAGTATATTCATCTCAGCAAGATATAATGGAAATTCCTCAATGTCGAGACCAAAAATATTATTATTAATTAAATTTTTTATGTATTTTGATTGCTCTTTTGTTCCTTTATCTAAAGTACTAATAATTCTGTCCACAGCACTATAAAGAAAAGTTCCCGCTCCACAACTTGGGTCAATTATTGATATTTTTTTAATGGAGATTCTTTTTTTTATTTTATCATGATTATAACCAATTTCATCTAACATAAAATTTACAATTGCCGGGTCGGTAAAATATTGACCTTTATTTTTGTCTTCGTACAAATCTTTCAAATAATTTTCATAAATAAATCCAAAAATTTCATTTTTAATTCCGTTAAAATTATACCTATTTATAAATAAAATTATATCAAGCCATGCAGCAATGTCGTCAATTTTTAGATCTTGTTTTAGATTTTCTATTAATTTTTCATTTATATTCTTTTGTTCATAAGAAAACGGTTTGTAAATATTTGTAGAAATATATTCAGAAATATTTTTTATTTCGTTAATAACTATTGAATATAAATCGCTATCTTTTATCGCTTTTTTTATTTTAGTTATCATTTTGTCGTATTCCAAATTAAATTTTTTGAAATTATTATCGACAAGCACTTTATAAAGAATGAATTGAATTAAATAAGCATAAGAAGTTTCCACCGCAATTTTATCGTTCTTTATATCTTTAAAAACTCCAATTGCTTTCATTTTTATTTTGAAATTATTTATAAGCTGCGTTATTTCATCGAAAAAAATCATTCTATTTTCAAAAAAATTTAAATCTAATTTATTATTAAATGATTTTTTTATCTCGTAAAAGTTAAAAAGTTCTATATAATAATTTTCTGGTTTTATGTAAAACTTCCAATAATCAATAAAATCTTTCGGATTTTTAAATATATCGTCAATAAAAAATGATTTATATTGACTTGATTTATAAAATCTCCATTCATTTCCATCGGTTAAAATCCCATATTTTTTTTGCCAATCTTTCTGGTATTGAAAGATTTGCTCTATTCCATTTTCTATATTATTATATTTTTCAACTTCCACAGGAATAATTATATTCCTTCCATTTATATAAATTACAAAATCTGCACGTCTTCCAATTTTTGTCGTTTCTATTGTAAATTCATATTTTCGTTTGTCAATTTTAGTGCTTTCGTTTCCTTGTTTTAAATTAAATATTTCTTTGCAATTTAAAATATCTTTAACAAAATACTGTAAACCACCTATCTCTTTTTCAGCGAATTTTTCCTTATCAATTTCCCAAATTTTTATTAACTCTGATAATGATTTCATTTATAATTTTTTATGATAATTTATATTTATTTAAATTACAAATTAAAAAAATTAAATTAAAAAAAACAATATTTTAATGAATTAAATTATTAAAAAAAAATTTTTTCAAAAAAATGACGTTTTTTTAATGAATTAAATTATTAAAAAAAAATTTTTTCAAAAAAATGCCAAAATTTTAATATTTTTAATTTTGAAATAAAAAAAATTTTTTCAAAAAACGTCCAAAATTTAATGTTTTTTAATTTTGAAAATAAAAAAATTTTTTCAAAAAAATGCTCAAAATTTAATAAATTAATTTTTTTTTTTCCATCTTTTGTGTGTCCATAACCAATTTTCAGGTTTTTCTCTAATTTGAGTTTCCAAAGTGTTCATAAATTTTTTTGTTATATCTCCGGTATTTTCTATTTTTTTTGGTTCATTTACTAACATACTTAATTTTGCTTTATAAAAACCTCTTTTTTCTCTTGAAACTTTTATAAAAATAACTGGATAATCAAAAACTCTTGCATAATTTTCTGCTCCGTGTAAACAAGCCGTTTTTTGATTTAAAAAATCTACCCAATGTGCTTTTTTCATACTTGATGGACTTTGGTCAGCAATTAGTAAGAACAAACTTTTTTTCTTTCTTGTTTCTAAAAATGTTTTTTTTGTCTCATAAATAGAAACAAGTTTAGAACCCTTACCTCTTGTTTTTTTTAAATACTCATCAATATAAATATTTTTTATAGGCTTATAAAGTCCATAAACATTATATTCTGTGTATAAACCTGCAACTTGCGCCCCAAGTTCCCAGTTTCCATAATGTCCAAGCACGGCAATTAGATTTTTATTTTTTTTATATAAATCTTCTAAAAACTCTGGATTTTCTAAAATAAATCTTTTTTTAAGTTCTTCCATTGGAGCATTAAAATTTTTTATACTCTCAAGAGATATATCACTTAAATTTTGATAAGTTTTTTTTGCTATTTCTTTTATTTCTTTTTCGTCCTTTTCTGGAAAAGAATTTTTTAAATTTTTTAAAACAACTTCTTTTCTATATCCTATAAAATAATATAAAAAAAATGAAAATATATTTGATAATTTATATAATGTTTTATAGCTAAAAATAGAAATTAGCTTTACAAAAAAAATAAAAATATAATAAATAAATTTTTGCATTTTATAGTATTTCGTTTAAATTATGAATTTCTTTTTTATTAATAAATATTTCCCACCAAACAGAAATTACAAGAAAATTAAAAAATTGATATGCTTTTGTTTGTTCGTGCCAGAACCAATAAGTAAGAGAATTAGCATTTTTATCATATTTCTGAAAAAAATCTTTTAAAAAATCTTTCTTAAAAAGTTCTTTACTAGCATCAGAATTTAAAATAAAATTTTTCATTTTTTCTCTTTTTTCTTTATCTTTGAAAAAAGCCGGAAGAATTGCAAAACCCCCTTGTTTTTTTCTTTCTGTAATTTCCGAAGGTAATTTATATTTTAAATAGCTTTTATGTAAAAATTTATTTGTTCCTCTTCCAATTCTAATATCTTTTAAAGAACCTTTCCATTTTAATTCTCTTGGAAGTTTTTTTAAAAAATTATAAATTTTTGTACTCATATACGGAAAAGTAAGATTATAATTAAACATTTTAGATATTTGCGAAGCTTTAAATAAAATTACTTCATTTGCAGACTGTTGAATATCAATAAAAAAATTATGAGCAAAATAAAGTTCATCAAAATTATTAATTTTATTTGGAATATTTTTTAAATATTTGTGTTCTTTTATTGAAAATTTTTTTTTTATAAGTTTTCTTAATGAATTTTTAGAAAATCCAAAATTATCACATTTTAAAATATTTAAAATTTTTTCATTATGAAATTTCAAACGAAAAAAGATGTTGTCATTTTCTACAAAATCCATATTAGACATTTTAGAAAACATCTTTTGAAAAATATTTAAACCTCTTTTTTTTAGAGTGAAATTCCAAGCAAGTTCTCTTCCTGCTGTTCCATGATGTTGGTCATTTCCATCTCCTCCGAGTATAATTTCCGGAGTAAAACCACTATCTTTAATAGTTTTCATTGCGGAATAATTTACCATCATTCCACTTTCTTGAAATGGATCTCCCATATAATTGATCATTTCCGGTAAATTGTCAATCTCGCTGCCATCTATTTCATACTCAAAATGTTTAGTATTATATTCATCAGCCATTATTTTTGCAAGAGGTAATTCAGTTTTATTATTATTTTTAAAACCTACAGAAAAAGTGTAAGTTTTTCCTATATAAAAATCTCGTAAAGAGGAAATATTCCCACCAGAATCATAACCTCCACTTAATAAAAGTCCAACACTTTTTTTTCCTCTGACTCTTTTTTTAATACTATCTAAGTGTAAATTTTTATACTCTTTAATTGCATCTTTTTTGGATAAATTTAAACTTCCTTTTTTTAATTTGAAATCATTATAAGTAAATAAATTTCTTGTTCTTATTTCATTGTTTTCGGCAATCAAATAACTTCCCGGTGATAATTTTTCCACACCTTTCAAAGAAGTTTCCGGCGATGGAATATTTCCTATACTCATAAAAGTAAATATAGCATCTAAATTTGCTTCGGCAGAAAAATTTTTAAAATTTAAAAAATCCTTTAAAAAACAAGAAAAATAATCTTTATTATAAAAAACTTGATAAGATGCTCCATGTCTATCTCTACAAATTATTATTTTATTATCAGAAATTAAAAAAAAAGTAAAATCACCGTCGAATAATTTTACACTTTCTATCCCTTTTTTTAAGAAAAATTCTAAAACTAAGTCTTCTATTTTATCTGTATTATATTTTATTTTTTTTTTTAATCCAAAAAAATTATAAATTTCACCAAGAAAAACTAATTTCCAATTTTCTTTTTCTGCAATTTTTATATCTTTTTTATTAAAAGCGATATTTTTTGAATAATCAAAATTATTTTTTTTCGAAATTAATTCTTCTTTAACATTTTTATTTTTAAAAGTTCCAATAACACAAGTCATAATTTTTAATTTTTTTACAAAAATAATTCTTTTTTCTTAAAAAGAAATATGCAAAATAAAAAATTTTAATTTTTATTTATAAATTAATTTTTAATTTTGTAATTATTTTTCAAAAAAAATATTAAAAATGATAGAAAAAATACAACAAACACTGAGGGATTCAAAAAGAGAAAGATGGATAGCTCTTGTAATCCTCTCATTTACAATGTTTGCGGGATATTTATTTACAGAAATAATATCTCCGTTAAAACCAATAATAGAAAAAACTTATGGATGGGATAGTGCCGATTATGGAATGGTAACGAGTTTTTACGGTTTTTTCAATGTATGGTTTTTTATGCTGCTTGGAGTGGGTATTTTATTAGATAGATTTGGCATTAGATTTAGTACAATAAGTTCCGTTTTGATAATGATAATCGGAGGTTTTATAAAATATCTTTCATTCAAGTTAAATTTTTCTCCAGATTCGTTTATAAATTTTGGCTTTTTCCAGATGAAAACGCAAATTTTTATGGCTTCTATGGGTTATGCTCTTTTTGGTGTTGGAGTGGAATACGCAGGAATAACGGTTTCTAAGGCTGTTGTAAAATGGTTTAAAGGTCAAGAAATTGCTCTTGCTATGGGTATGCAAGTTGCAATAGCTCGTATGGGTTCAGCAATTCCTTTAATATTTGGAGCGAAAATCGCTAAAACTTTTGATGTTCCGACAGTAATATTAGGGAGTGTTTTGCTTCTTATTCTTGGACTTGTTTCTTTTTTCTATTATAATGTAAGAGATAAACAATTAGATAAACAATTAGACGAACAACTTCTTGCTTCTAAGAAAGCTAATTCTGAAGAGAACGAAGATGATGAGAAATTTAAAATATCTGATTTAGAAGTTATTTTTAATAATAGAGGATTCTGGTATATTGCTTTTTTATGTGTACTTTTTTATTCTACTGTTTTTCCATTTTATAAATATGGACCAGATTTAATGGTAAATAAATTTGGTGTTTCAGAAGATTGGGCTGGTCTTTTACCCGGTTTAGTACCTTTTGGAACGATGATTTTAACACCATTTTTTGGTAATTTTTATGATAAAAAAGGTAAAGGTGCAACAATTATGATCATTGGATCTGTACTTTTGATAGTTGTACATATAATATTTTTATTACCTTTTATTACTAATGTAGTTTTTGCATTTTTTAATGTAATTGTACTTGGAATTGCTTTTTCTCTTGTTCCTTCTGCTATGTGGCCTTCTGTACCGAAAATTATTCCTGAAAAGCAACTTGGTAGTGCTTATGCAGCGATATTTTGGGTTCAAAATTTTGGACTTTGGGGAATACCACTTCTTGTTGGTATAGTTTTAAATTCTACTAATCCAACTATTTCTCCTGAAAAAAGAATTGTTCAAGAGAGTTTTTCTAGGGCTTATAATGAAGTAGTTATTAACAGTGAGATGAAAAATGCTATAAATATCACAGGAAAAAAGATGACAAAAAATGACATAGACCGTTATTCAAAATCTACATCAGCAGGTCTGGTGGAAAAAGTTATAAGTATTTCTCCTCAGGAAGAAGTTTCTGAAATAGATACTGCTCAGCTAAGGCTTGAAATTTATAATAAAACAAAAAATGTTCTTTCTGATTATATGAAAAATGTTTTAGATGTAACAACAATCTCTAAAATTGAAGATAAAGAAAATACTGCATTTGTTTCTATGAACGGAATTGTTATAAATCAAATGGCAGCAATTATTTCAGAGAAAAAAATCAAATTAAATTACACATATACAAAAACCTGGATAATATTTGTTTCCTTATCAATATTAGCATTTTTTGTTGCTTTAATGTTAAAAAGGGAAGACAAAAAGAAAAATTACGGTTTAGAAAAACCAAATACAAAATAATTAGGAATTTTTTTAATGTGGAATGAATAATGAAGAATGAAGAATAAATAATGTTAATGAGGAATTATTTAAATAATTCCTCATTCTTCATTAAAAATACCTCATTCTTAAAAAAAATTGTTTTATGAATTTTGAACTTTTTATTGCAAGACGTATTTTAAATGATAATGAAAATAAAAAAAATGCCTTTTTTTCTATAATAAAAATTGCTATTTTTAGTATTTCTCTGGGTTTTATGATAATGTTGTTTTCTATGGCAATTATAAGAGGTTTCAAAAATGAAATTAAAAATAAAGTTATAGCTTTTGGTTCACATATTTCTATTATGAATTATGATAACAATTCATCTTACGAGACAGAAAAGATAAAAAAAAATCAAGATTTTTATCCAAATATAACAGAAATAAAAGGAATAAATCATATACAAATTTTCGCTATAAAAGCTGGAATAATAAAAACGAAAAAAGATATACAAGGAATAGTTTTAAAAGGAATTGGAAGCGATTTTAAATGGGATTTTTTTGAGAAAAATATTATAGATGGAAAAAAATTTCAAGTAAATGACACTATAAAAACAAATAAAATTTTAATTTCAAAAATAATTGCAAATTTATTGAATTTTAAAGTGGGTGATAAAATTTTAATGTATTTTATTCAAAAAAATTCTGAGCAATTACGTTTTAGGAAGTTTACTGTTTCTGGAATTTATGAAACTGGACTTTATGAAAATGATAAATTATTTGCTTTTGTTGATATAAAACACATTCAAAAATTAAATTTTTGGAAAAAAAATGAAATTAGTGGTTTTGAGATTTTTATTGATGATTATGATGATTTAGAAAAAATGTGGGATAAAGTTTATGAAATAGCAGGAAATCGTTTCGAAGAAAATTCTAACACATTGAAAGTAGAAACAATAGAAGAAAAAGTGCCGCAAATTTTTGATTGGTTAGAACTTCAAAATATAAATGTTATAGTTATTTTATCTTTAATGACCTTAGTTGCAGGTTTTAATATGATATCTGGACTTTTAATTTTGATAATGGAAAAAACAAAAACAATAGGAATTTTAAAATCTCTCGGAGCAACAGATTGGAGCATTATAAAAATTTTTTTATATAAAGCTGGCTTTTTAATAGGAAAAGCATTATTCTGGGGAAATTTAATTTCAATTTTTTTAATTTTTTTACAGTCTTATTTTGGAATTATAAAATTAGACCCTGAAACTTATTATTTAGATAAAGTTCCAGTTCTTTTGAATATTTATGACTTTCTTTTATTAAATCTTGGAACATTATTAATAATTTTAATTATGTTACTTGCTCCTTCTTTTATTATAACAAAAATCTCTCCCATAAAAACAATAAATTTTAATTAAAAAAATCATTAAAATTTTGGCATTTTTTTCAAAAAATTTTTTTTAAATTATTGAAATTTTGGACATTTTTTCAAAAAAAATTTTTTTTTAATTTCAAAAAGATTGAAATTTTGGACGTTTTTTTGAAAAAAATTTTTTTTTAATTTCAAAAAATCATTAAAATTTTGGCATTTTTTCAAAAAAAAATTTTTAAAAAATTAAAAAAAAATTTTTGAAATTTTTTATTTATTTTGAATTTTTTTAAATTACAAAATAAAAAAATGATTAAATTTAATTTATTATTAATAATTTTTTCTTTCTATGTTTCTTTTGATGATGCAAAAGCACAAAAATTTTCATTATTAGAAGCACAAAATTTTGCTGTAGAAAATCATTCTGATATTAAAAATTCAAAATTAGATATTGAAATAGCAAAGAAAAAAATATGGGAAACAACTGCCATTGGCTTACCACAATTTACTGCAAAAATAGCATACACATATATGCCAGAAGTTGCTGTTATGGAAATGCCTGCTTCTATGTTTGACCCAAATGCTCCTGCCGGAGCCATTGCTGAAATTCCTATGGGGTTAAAAAATAACACAACCATAGATTTTACTCTTTCTCAATTAATTTTTAGCGGCGAATATCTTGTTGGTTTACAGGCTTCAAAAACTTTCTCACAAGTATCAGAAAAGAATTTAATAAAAACAAAGTTAGAAATTAAAAGCAATGTAACAGAAACTTATTATCTTGTTCTTGTTGTAAAAGAAAACAAAAAAATATTAATAAATAGTTTAGAACTTTTACAAAAAATTCTAAATGAGACAGAAAAAATGTATAAATTAGGTTTTGTAGAAGATACTGATGTCAGTCAATTTAAGTTAACAGTTATGAATTTGGAAAATTCTTTGAATACTCTTGATAAACAAATTAATGTTGCATCTCGTTTATTGAAATTTCAAATGGGAATGGAATTAGATAAAAAAATTGAATTAACTGAAAATTTAGAAGACATTTTAAAAAAAGTTAATTTCAAAAATTATTTAGAAAAAAAGCTGGTTATTAATGAAAATATTGATTTTCAAATTATGGAAAAACAAGAAGAAATACAAAAATTAGAGTTTAAGAGACAAAAATCTACAATTTTGCCAACAATTAGTGCTTTCATTAATCACCAAAAAAAAGCAAAAGAACCAGAAATGGATATGGCACCACCGACAACTATGGGCATAAATATAGAAATTCCGATTTTTGCAAGTGGTATTAGATATACAAAAATTAGTATGGCAAAAATGGAATTTGAAAAAATAGAAAATCAAAAGAAAACATTAGAAAATGCTTTGATTTTAGAAAATTTACAAGCAAAAAGCGATTTTCAATCTTCAAAAGACAAGTATGAAAATGAAAAATTAAGCATGGCTCTTGCTAAAAAAATCTATGAAAAAACCTCTTTGAAATATAAAGAAGGAATTTCTTCCAGTTTAGATTTAACACAAGCACAAAATCAATATTTGAGTGCACAATCAAATTATTTTAATGCTATTTTTGAATTATTAAAAATTAAAAATAAATTAGATAAAATTAATCATAATGAATTAAAATATTAAAAAAATTATATGTTTTTAGGAAAAAAAATTTTTTTTGTAATTTTGTTAATTATTATCAATTTTTCTAATGGTTTTTCTCAGAAGAATATTTGGACTGTTGGCACAGCAAAAACATTACCTGCTCGTCAATTTGACATACCGTTTTTTCAGCCTTGTCGCTATGGAATTACGGAAAGTCTGGAGGTTTCATCGCATCCTGTTTGGTTTTTTATTATGCCAAATTTCTCTTTAAAAAAAGAATGGTTTATGTGGAAAGAAATTATTTTTTCCACAAAACATGGTTTTCATTATCCGAGTTTTGCTTTAAATATTTTCAAAGATACTGATAATAATGGAATTGTAGAAGACACAACTACAGTTCCGAATATTTATGCTTTTAAAAATGAATTTTATGCAAGTCGTTTTTTGCTTCCGCCAACGAGATGTACAGCTGCAAATTATCTTTTAACTTTAAAAATTGGACATCAATTTGCAATAGAAAAAGGATTTTCAACTTTACAAACCGTAGATCATCCACTGACTTACCAAGCAACATCTATTTATATGCCAGATACAAGTCTTTGGTATGTGGGTTTAGATTTGGATTGGAATTATAGAGAAAATATTAGCTTATCAGTAGATATAGAATATATTTCTATAACAGAATATTATTTGATAGAGCATAAATTTCTTGTGGTTTTACATAGAAAAAATGATTTTTCTATGGTTTTTGGTTATAAATTGACTTTTGCTGAACTGCCTTACGGAAAAGATATTTTTTTAATGCCTTTATTTGATTTTATGTGGAAATTCAATATTAAAAAGAAAAGAGAAAAAGGATTATTCAAAAAATAATGAGAAATGAAGAATGAGAAATGAGAAATGAAGAATAATTTTATTTAAGCATTTTTATTCCTCATTATTCATTAAAAATTATATATCAAATCCTATGTCTTTTCTATAAAATTTATTTTCGAATTTTATAATTTCTGAATTTTTATAACTTTTTTTCAAAGCTTCATTTTTATCTTTTCCGAAAGAAGTTATTGCGAGAACTCTTCCTCCCTTAGAAATAATTTTTCCCTTTTCAATTTTTGTTCCGGAATGAAAAATAATACTGTCTTTTACATTTTCAAAACCTTTTATTTCTTTTCCTTTTTCGTAAGAAAGTGGATAACCTTCGGAAACAAGTATTACTGTTGAGACAGCAGATTTTTCAAATTCTAAAAACTTCTCATTCAAATTTTTATTTGCAACTCCTTCTAATAAATCCATTAGATCTGATTTTATTCTTGGCATTACGACTTCGGTTTCTGGATCTCCCATTCTGACATTATATTCGATTACATAAGGCTCATTTTTAACATTTATCAAACCAAAAAATAAAAAACCTTGATATTCAATTTTTTCTTTCTGTAAACCGTTAATTGTTCTTTTGATAATTTTCTCTTCTATTTTCCTAAGAAAATTTTCATCAACAAAATCAACAGGCGAAATCGCTCCCATACCTCCTGTGTTTAAACCAGTATCTTTTTCACCAATTCTTTTATAATCCTTAGCTTCAGGCAGAATTTTATAATTTTTTCCGTCAGTCAAGATGAAAACTGAAACTTCTATTCCGTCTAAAAATTCTTCTATGACAACTTTTTCACTTGCTTTTCCAAATTTTCCATTTAACATTTCTTTTAAAGACGTTTTTGCCTCTTCTATATTATCAATTATTAAAACTCCTTTTCCTCCGGCAAGACCGTCAGCTTTTAAAACGTAAGGTGGTTTTAATTTTTCTAAAAATTCTACTCCTTTTTCAAAATTTTCTTTATCAAAAGCCGAATATTTTGCTGTTGGAATATTGTATTTATTCATAAATTTTTTAGAAAATTCTTTACTTCCTTCTAATTTTGCTCCTTCTTTTTTTGTTCCGATAATTTTTAAATTTTTTAAATCTTTACAATTTAATAAATAATCGTGAATTCCATTTACAAGTTGCTCCTCTGCTCCGACAATAAGATAATTGATATTATTATCAATTATAATTTTTTTTACAGATTTAAAATCATTTGGATCTAAAGAAATATTCTGTGCTATTTTTGATGTTCCAGCATTACCCGGTGCAACAAATAATTTATTTATTTTTGGAGATTTTGAAATTTTCCACGCCAAAGCATGCTCTCTTCCTCCGGAACCAAGAATTAAAATGTTCATTTTTTTAATTTTAAAAATCTCAAAATTAAAAAAAAATTAAAAAAATCCTTGTTTTTTTGAAAAAAATTTATTTTTAATTATAAAAAATCATTAAAATTTCATAGTTTTTTTGAAAAAAAAATTTTTTTTAAATTATAAAAAATCATTAAATTTTGGACGATTTTGAAAGAAATTTTTTTTTATTTGAAATTTAAAAACATTAAAATTTTGGACGATTTTTGAAAAAATTTTTTTTGTTTTTTAAATTAAAAAATATTAAAATTTTGGACGATTTTTTGAAAAAATTTTTTTTATTTTGAGATTTTAAAAATATTAAAATTTTGGTCATTTTTTGAAAAAATTTTTTTTATTTGAAATTAAAAAATATTAAAGTTTTGGACAATTTTTGAAACAAAATTTTTAATTTTTTTTTAACTTCATTCCTCATTAAAAAATTCAGAAAGTTTGTTTAAAAATTCACTTTTTTTTGCGTGTTCTATGTATAAACGTATTGTTCCTCTATAATTTAAATGTCCAATGGTAATTATATTTTCACCGTTTTTTATCATTTTTTCTGCAATTTCTAATTTCTCCTTAGTATTTCCATCAATAAAATCATAGTTTCTTATGCAAGTTTTTACGTTTAATTTTTTTGCTTCTTCGTAAATAATTGATTCATCACCACTTTTACTGTCAAATAAAATCAAGTCATAAAAGTAACAATATAAGGAAATACTTCTAACAATATTTTTATTTTTTGAAACAAGACTTCCCATATGATTATTTAAACCTATGATTTTTTTATAAGAACCACGTTTTTCAAAAGCATTATTTATGTGTTTTATATTATTATCTATAATAGAAATTGCAAGTTTTGTACTGTCAAAATTATAAATTGCACTATGTTTTCCTTCAAGATATTTTTCACCTTTTTTTCTTGGATTTTTTTCTAAATCATTTGCTAAATTTCTTTTTTCCATATCTACACACTCCATAGCTTGATGTAAAATAATTTCTGCATTTTCATAATTTGCAAGTATATCAAAAATTTCTTCCTCGTGATTTGAATATGGAATTATTGCCACCGTAATTTCTAAATTTTCCTTTGCTAATTTTTTAAGATTTTCTACAGAGGATGCAAGTCCTCCGGCATCATCGAAAACCATACAAAATTTACCTTTTTTTTTTGTTTTTGAAAACAATTTAAAAGGTATTTTTATAAATAAAAAAATTAAAAAAATTATTTTAAAAAATTTTTTTCTTGTCATAATTTCCAATGAATTTCCATTTCCCAATTAGAACGTACATTTATTTCGTCCATATAAAATTTTGTTTTTTCCGGCTGAATTTTATTTTTATAATTTCCAGTATCCCATTTTTTATTTCCATTTTCATCAAAAATAATTTTGAAAAAATAATTTCCCGGTTCTAAAAAATCAAATTCTATTTTTTTTTCATCTAATTTTAAAAATTTTTCTGCAATAATATTATTTTTTTCGTCCATTAATTGTAAAATTAATTTCGTTTTATTTTTAATAAATTCTAAATTTAAAATTATTTTTCCATAAAACTCTGCTTCTTGTGTTTGAAATTTATATAAAATACTATCGTTATACAAATCTGAAATTCCCAAAAAAGACAAACTATCAATAAGTAATTCATAACTACTATTTTCTTGCCAATTTGCATTTAAAAAAAAATTTCTTAAAAATTTATCACTTTTTTTTAAAAAAAATTTTTCTTCTTCTTTTAAACTATCAACAATTTTATATAGTTTTATTTTTTTATTATCAATTTTTTTTATAGGATTTTCAAATTTGAAATAAATTGGTGAATTAAAATTTATTTTTTGACCGTTTTTTACATTTGTTAAATATTTTAATTTTTCCTTATTAATTATTTTTTTCTTTTTAAAAATTCCTTTTTTCTTAATTTTTTTATCCTTAAAAACCATTTTCAATGTATCAGTAAGCAATTGAAAATTTTCTGTACTATCTTTTTGAGCATAAGAAATTGAAAGATTCAAAGTGTCTTTTTTATAAATTAAACTGTCTTTTATCCAGAAAAAAATAGTATCTTTTGTTGGATTTGTTTCTATAATAGAAGAAGTATTTTCATGTCCTAAAATATTTATTTTTAAATTTTCTTTTAAATTTCTATTGAAAATAAAAATACATTTATATGCTTTCTCTCTTATATTTTCCATAAGAAATTGCCTTTTATTATCTTCTTCAAACAAAAATAATTCTATATCATTCGGTTTAAAATCAAAATATTTTTTAGTTACGATACTATCTTTCAAACTATCTAACTTTATTGTATCTTTTCTAAAATCTAATTCTACTGTCGGAATAAAAAAAGTATCTAAAAAAGCAATATTTTCGTTTGGCATATCAAATAAAAAATTACTGTTTGCATCTTTTAAAGCAAATATTTTATATTTCTTTTTTTTTATATTTTTAATAAAAAAATTTCCGTTTTCGTCTGTTCTGTCTATATAAATTGGGATGGTTTTTTGCGGTGCTGTATCATTCAAATTTTCATAGATCATAACCATAACATCTTCCTCTGCTTTTAAATCGAAAGCATTTTTTAAATTTCCACTGATGGAAAAGCTGTCAATTTCATTAGAAGTCGAAAAAATAAACTTAAAATCTTTTAAAATATTTCCTTCATTATTATCTACTATTGCGTCTCCAAAATTAAAATTATAAGTTGTACTGTCGTCTAATTTAGATTTTAATTTTATTAAAATAGATTTTCCTTTTAATTTTATTTCTGCTTTTTCAAGCATAGGAGGTGAAACTAATAAATTATTTTTTACATCTTTCAGCTGAACATATTCATCAAATTTCAAAATTATTTTTTTACTTTTGAAATTTTTTGATAAATTATCTGGCTTACTTTCTAAAAGTATTGGCGGTTTAATATCTTTCTCTCCACCTGTTGGAGAACTTTGTCTTGCACAAGAGAATAATATAAAAAAAATTAGATAAAATAAAATATATTTTATTTGCATATAAAAAAATTTAAAAAAATTTAAAAAAATTATTTTTATTCAAAAATAATTTTTTTTTTAATTTTGTATTTTTATAAAAAAAATTATAAATTATTTTTTGTTAAAAAATAATAACTATTATATTGGTATAATAATTGTTTTTTAATTATTTAATAATAAATAAATTTTTAAAAGATTTGAATATATAGAATATTATGAAATATAAGGCATTTATTTCTTATGAAAAAAACGATAAATTTTATTCTCGTGTTATTGCTTTAGATAATAACCTAAGAAAATATGCAAAAAAATCATTTGAAGAACCTTTGAATATTTATAGCAAAAAAAATAATGAAGTTTCGGAATATCTTTTGCCCGAAGCAACTCAGGATGCATTAGATGATTCTGAATATTTTATATATATAGCAGAAAAAGAAACTTGCATGTCTCCCATTGTGGAAGCAGAAATACAATATTGGTGTGAAGAGCTAAAAAAGAAAGACAAAATATTAGTAACACATTTAGACGATAAAATAAATTTACAAGATGAAACTTTTAAAATTAATTGGGACAAAACAAATGCTCTGCCAGAAATTTTAGAAAATTATATTTATAAATTACCTTTTTATGTCGATTTAACTTGGGCAAAAAAAGTGGATTATGATTTAAATAATATAAAATATAAAAATATTATAAATATAATTTCTTCTCATATCCGAGGAATTACTCCGGAAGAAATGAATAGGATTGAAATTAATTCTATTAAAAGTAATAAAAAAACAAAAAGTTTTAGTATAATTGGAACTATTATTTCTTTAGTTATGGTTGTCGGTTTAATATTTTGGCAAATAAAAAAAATAAACGATGAAGAAATAATTGTTGAAAATACAATTAAAAAAGAAGAAGTTAATAAAGAAAATAAGAATAAAGACGAAAGTGATAAAAATAATAATAATACAAATAATAATAATAATTTTGTAAAAGAAAAAACAAATGAAAAGGAATTAGAAAAAAATTTAGAGGAGCAAAAAGAAAATTTAAAAAAATTAAATACAATAAAAAAGAGTTCTAATAGGAATACAGGAGAAGTCCTTTTTTCAATGAACGAAGCAAAAGAATTATTTAAAGAAAATCCTACACATACACTGGAAATATTTAAAGAAAAGCAAATGAAAGGAGAAAAATTATTTATTCCAGTCTTAGAAATTTTAAGTTCTGCATATTATTCTACACTTTATTATTCTATTAATGAACATTTTGCTGAAGTTACCTCAGTTTCTTACTCTCCAAATAATGATAGATTTGTTACTGCATCTAACGATAACACAGCAAAAATTTGGAAAAAAAACGGAGATAAAATAGCAACTTTAAAAGGACATAAAAATGCAATAAATAAAGTTTTATTTTCTTCTGATGGCGATAAAATTTTAACAACTTCTTATGACAAAACATCGAGAATTTGGGACAAAAATGGAAATAAAATTGCCACTATAAATAGCAATTCTTCTATAAATCATGCTTGTTTTTCAAAAAATGGAGAAAATATTTTAATTACTTATGACGATAAAACTGTTAAATTATTAGATTCTGCAGGTAGAAATTTAGCCGTTTTAAGGGGACATTATGGGAGAATTAATATGTCTGTTTTTTCGCCAAATGGAAAAATTATTGCAACTGCATCTGATGATAATACTGTTAAATTTTGGGATTTTAATGGGAAATTGGAAAAAACAATAAAAGCACATTCAAAAGGTGTAAATTATGTAGAGTTTTCTGGAGATAATAAAAAATTCGTTACTGCTTCCTCAGATAACACTGCTTGTGTTTGGGAAATAACAGGTAGAAAATATGCTAATTTACGTGGACACGGATTAGATGTTTTTTCTGCAAAATTCTCTCCGGATGGTAAAAAAATATTAACAAGTTCAAAAGACCAAAGTACTAAACTTTGGACAATTAAAGGTAGAGAAATTGCAAGTATAAAAGGTCATCAAAAAAATATTAATGAAGCAATTTTTTCGCCAAAAGGAGATAAAATTTTAACTTATTCAAAAGATAATTATGTAAAATTATGGAACTTGCAAGGTGAAGAAATTGACATTTTGAAAGGACATAACAAAGAAATTAACGATGCGACTTTTTCGCCAGATGGTGAATATATTTTAACGGCATCATCAGATAAAACTGCAAAATTATGGAGTTTAAAAGCTAAATCAAAAACTATAAAAGGACATTTCGCTCCGGTTAGAAAAGCCGTTTTTTCTGTAAATTCAAATTATTTAGCAACAGCATCAGATGATAACATAGTAAAATTGTGGAATAAAAAATTTGAGTTAATATCTACATTAGATGCTCATAGAAACGTAATTTCTCATATAGTTTTCTCGCCAGATGAAACAAAAATATTAACTGTTTCTTTAGATAAAACAGCTAAATTATGGTCAACAAATGGAAATTTTATTGCAGATTTAAAAGAACATACAGATGGAATTAAACATGCAATTTTTTCACCAGACGGAACAAAAATCTTAACTGCTTCACAAGATAAAACAGCAAAAATTTGGAACTTGAAAGGAAACGTATTAACTATTTTGAAAGGGCATAACTCTGCAATTAATTTTATAGAAATGTCTTATGACGGAACAGAAATTTTAACTGCTGCTTATGACGGAAGTATTAAATTATGGGATGCAAGTGGCAGAGAAGTAAAAGATTTTAAAGGACATGGTACTTCAGTAAACACAATTCATTTTTCACCAGACAATAAATTTATTTTATCTGCGTCTGATGATTTGAGTGCCATAGTTTGGGATAAAGATGGTAAAATAATTGTAAAATTAAAAGGACATAGAAGTTTGGTTCGTTCGGCAAGTTTTTCTCCAGATGGACAAAAAATATTAACATCTTCAAACGATAATACAGCAAAAATATGGACACTAGATGGAATTCTTGTAAAAACTTTAAAAGGACATACAAGTTGGATTTCATCAGCAGTTTTTTCGCCAGACGGAGAAGAAATAATAACTTCTTCTAATGATGGCACTGCTAAACTATGGAATATTAGAGGGAATTATTTGGCTACTTTAAGGGGACATAAAGGAGCAGTAAACTCAGCAATTTTTTCAAATGATAGTAAAAAAATTATTACAACTTCTAACGATAATAATATTAAAGTTTGGCTTGCTCCAAAAGGAATTGAAAAATGGTTAAAAACAAATAAAATTTCATTTTAAATTATTTAATTAGAATATTTTTGTAGAAAATTTTTTTACAATTCTTATTTTTTTAAAAATAAAAAAAATTTTTTCAAAAACGACGATTTTTTTACAAATTTTCAAATTAAAAAAATGGTAATTTTTACGAATTTTTTTGGTTTTGCAAATTGAATTTTTTGAAAAAAATGACGAAATTATTAGAATTTTAAAATTAATTTTTTTCAAAAATCGTGAAAATTTTAAATCTTTTAATTTCAAAATAAAATTAATTTTTTTCAAAAATCGTGAAAATTTTAAATTTTTTAATTTGAATTAAAAAAAATTTTTTTTCAAAAAACATCCAAAATTTTACGATTTTTTAATTTCAAAAAAAAATATTTTTCAAAAAACGTCAAAAATTTTAAATCTTTTAATTTCAAAATAAAAAAAATTTTTTTAAAATTCGTCCAAAATTTTAACATTTTTTAATTTCAAAATAAAAAAAATTTTTTT
>JAOZVH010000211.1 GCA_029938235.1 Bacteroidales bacterium | reverse complement strand
TATTATCTTGCTTTTCTACCCAAATTTCTTCATCTATGTATAAATATAATGGATATACATAAGCACCTCCTTTATTACTTAAAGTAACTCTTAGATTTGTTATTAAATTAGAAATAAAGCTATGATTAAAAATACCTTCTGCTACTTGTCTAACTGTAATTAAAGCAATATTTTCACCTCTTAAAATATTTTTCATTACATTATATCTTGCTCGTGATATTTTATCTGTATTATAATAAATATAACGATTATCAAAAGGACGATAAGCAATTTTTTTAATATTTTCTTTATCAAAATCATTATCTTTATATTTAAAACGATTGATAATTTCGTCTTTACGAAAATGAATAAATTTCTTATCCTTGCCAGTAACTACTCCAACACTATTTATTATAAAAATATCTTTTACAGAATATCCTTTTTCATATTTTTTTAAAAATTCTGTATTTTGATATTTAAATAAATAAAATGGTTTTCTTGGTTTTAGCTCTTTCCATTCTATGGTTTTCAAACTACTTTCTAAAGATTTCTTATATTTTTCTTTTCGCAATCCCCAAAAATCAGCGTGATAAATTCCCTTTTTTATGCCTTTCTTTTTTACAAAAATAGAAATTGCCACACCCTGCTGAATGTCAAAAATATTTTCGTCTTTATTTCCATCCGGAGTTTTTTCTTTTTTCTTGACATTTCCGTGCAAATCTATAAAATATAAACGGTCAAAACTTTTCATCAAACTTTGTCTCATTCCACGAAAAGTAGGATTATCTAAGAAGGAATGATTGGTAATTATGCCGACTATTCCTTCATCAACTTCATCTATTTTATCCTGAGCAAAACGTATAAATTTCACATAATCATCTTGCAACCATTTTGAATTTCTTTCACCCAAAGGTTTACCGTCAATAAAAAAATAATCTTTAATTTTCTTTGATATCCAGCTGTCTTTATTTTGAGAATGTCCAGAATATGGCGGATTTCCGCAGATCACTAAAATATTTTTCTCTTTTATTGCCTGAGCTTGTTTTCCTTCTTTGGAAAGTGCAGGAAGCAAAAAATTCATTTGCGGTTTCATACGTTCAAGCGTATTTGTCAGATAAATTTGTAATCTTTCATCTTCGCTCAATTGATAATTTTTTGATTTCAGAAATTGCGATAATTTCAAATGTGCAACCGTATAAGGTGCGATTAAATATTCAAAACCATAAATATTTTTTAATATATGTTCTTTAATTAAAATATTTTTTTTCTGGCTTTTTGCCGAAATATTTAAAAATATTTGTTGTAAAATTTCCAATAAAAATGTTCCCGTTCCGGTGGCAAAATCCAAAACAGTTACTTTTTCAGCATTTGCAAAACCTTTTTTAATTTTAAAATCTTTTTTTAAAATGTCATTAATGGAACGAATAATAAAATTCACTATTGCCGGAGGAGTATAATAAACACCCTTAGATTTTCGCAAACTTTTGTCATAAGATGCGAGAAAATTTTCGTAAAAATAAATGTAAGGGTCATTTTGATTTTCCTTGTCAAAAGACAAATCCTTTTGAATTTCCGGCAAATCCAAATGATTAATCATTCCAATAATTTCGCTGACCAGCCAATAAATTTTTGAATAAGCCTTATTTTCTTCCAAAACATCTAAAAATTTCAACAGCTCACGAATTAAATTAAAAGCTGTAGGTATAAATTTAGAAACATTTTGCAATGTTATAATTTTTGTATCAGCGTTTAATTTTGCCAAAAACAAACCATATCCCAACATTTGAGCGAAAGCGTCGGCAAAATTTTTAATCGTTAATTCATTGAAAACGCTACTTTGAAAAACCAAAAATAAACCATATAATTTTCCGCCTTTTTCTTCTTTTTCCTGTCTTTCCAATTCAATTTGCAAAAAATCCTTCAACATACGACTTCGTTTTGCCAATTCTCTCGCCAATTCATCCGCTGAAGAAATACCTTTTGGAGTTTGCGAAAAAAAATTTTCTATAATTTTGACGATATTTTTAAATTTTTCATCACTTGGTTTGAAATTCTTTTTTCGTAAATCTGTAATGTTTGCTAATTCTACATTTTCAACAACTTCGTTATCTTTTAACCAAATCCAATGTAAATAATTGGTTACCAAAATATTATGAGAAAGCTGCTGATATTTTTTTATTTGTTCAGATTTTATAGTTTTTTGCAAATCTGCATCAATTTTTTTATTTTCCAAATAACCAATGACAGAAGCATCTGTTAAAATCTGAAAATCAGGTGAACCAAAACCTTCTTTATTTCGTTTTGGCTCGTGTAAAATTTTTATTTCTTTGTTTACATTTTCGGCAATATTTTTTAATAATTCGTACAAAACAGGTCGCAAACTATGTTCTGTCATTTGGCTTAGATCTGTATTTTTTAATAAAAAAAAGTATTTTTCAATAAAAGTATTATTCATAATATGAATTTAAAAATTAATATAATTAAAAAAATTGTTTTCAAAAAAACGCCGAAATTTTAAACATTTTTAAATTTAAATAAAAAAAAATTTTTTTTCAAAAAACGCCCAAAATTTTAACATTTTTTAAATTTAAATAAAAAAAATTTTTTTTTTTAAAAACGCCCAAAATTTTAACATTTTTTAAATTAAAAAAATTTTTTTCAAAAAAACGCTATTTTTTACGAATTTTTTAAATTAAAAAAACATTTCCTATTTTTTAATTTTATAAATACTTATCCCAATCAAATACAAAATCAGGGTATTTTTCTTTAAATTCTTCTACAAAAACTTCTTTAATGAGAAATTTATAACTTGCGTATTTTAAAGAATCTTTTAATTCTTTTATTTTTTCTTGATATGAATTTTCTAATTCATTAACTCTTTTTTGTTCAAGTATATCTTTAAAAATTAGTTCTTTTTGAACTCTTGAAATAGATTCAATTCTGATATCTATACTATTATAAAGTGCTTTCCTTTGATCAATATTTGTGTTATAATTTATTCTTGTGTCTTTTTCTGTTGTTTCCAAACGTTTTTTATAAATATCATAATCTTTAATTTCTTCAATAATTGTATAACGACCTTTTTCATATTGTAAACATTTACAATCTGCTTCTTTAGTTGGATTTAAAAGTGGATAAGTGTAATTAAAAAAATCTCTTTTTAAGATTTGATTACAGGTTTTACAAGACCAAATATAATTTGACCACTCAAAAGCTAAAAGATTATTTTTTAATTTTGGTATATAATGCTCAACATCTCCCTCATTTTCATTTTCATATTTTGTTTTATTATACAAAACCTGTTTTCCACAATAACCACAATTTTCTTTAAAACATTTAGAAAGTGGTTCTTGAATAATTTTATTTGCCCAACCTGATAATGTTGTTTTTTTCTCTTTTTTATTTTTACCAGATAACTTATTCTCTAAATTTTCTTTTTCATTTTTTGCTAAATTTTTTAAATAATTTTCTTTTTTTTTCAAAAGATAATTTTCAATTTCTTTTGTTTTACAATTTTCTGTATCTACAAAGTGCATAATTTATGATTTTAATTGTTCATTTTCTTTTTTTAATTTTTTCACCAATTCAAATAAAAATTTATTTTGTTCTTTTAATTCTCCTTCTGCTTTATTTCTTTGTATTTTATATTTTCCTAATTCTCCTTCTGCTTCGTAACTTTCTTTAATTCGCATGATTTTTTCTTCTAAATCTGCAATTTTAATTTCATCTACACCTTGTTTTTTCAAAAGTTTTAATTTATTTTCCTCTGCTTTTAAATTATATTCAGAAGTGTCAAATTTTAACATAAATCTTTCTAAAACATCTTGAAATTCCCAACCCCAAACATTAAAATCATCATTATATTCTACAAAAGCTTTGTCATTTTTTAATTTAATACGTGCAATTTGCTTTCTTTCTAAACCCATCAAAACCAATGGCGAATGTGTCGTAATTATAAACTGCGTTTTTTTAAAAAACTCTAATAAAACTTGTAAAATTTTTTTTTGCCATTTTGGGTGTAAATATTTATCAATTTCATCAATAATAACAATGGCGTGTATTTTCTCAATGTTTACAAATTCTCCGTAATGTTCATAAATGCGCTGCATAAAATAGCATATCCAAGTGAAAACATTCGTCAAACCTTGACTTAATAATTCAATAGGAATACCATTTGGATTTTCTGGAGTTGTAACAATTAAAACAGGGTCGCCAAAATCGTCTAATTTGATAGATTTTAAATTTATTGCATTTTCATTTTCCGAAGAAACAATTTTTGAAATTATTTCAAAGATTTTCGTAATTTGATGATGTTTGATATTTTGACCATTTTCTGAATAAACTTTATTTATCCATTTTGAAAAAGAAATCAATTTATCATCTTCACTTCCCGTAATCAAATTATAAATATCGCTTATATTTGGTCTCAAGTCTTTTTGAAAACCCAAATCTTTGCTTTTATACCTAACTTGCCCTTGTGGAAAACCAAGTATTAAATTATGAAAATAATTGCCATTTTTCCCTGTATTTATGGCAAAACTATTTTCATCGTCAGAATTATCAGAAACTTTTATATTTTCAATACCTTCTGGTTTTAAAAAATGAATTTCATTGCAATGAGGTTTTTTATCTATTTTGTAATCTAATTTAATTTGTCCTTCCTTTATATAAACGGTTGATAATTTTTCATCAATTAGCTCATCTTTGATTTTTTCTATTTTTAGTTTTTTTCTAATGATTGAATAGGCTTCATATTCACGATTATTTAAAATACTATTGGCATTTATTCCCGAAATAGCCACAGCAATAGAAGTTAAAATACTTGTTTTTCCCAAACCATTTTCTGCAATAATGCAAGTTATTTTTTCATTAAAATTTATTTGAATATCCTCAAAATGACCAATGTTTTTTAAATTTACAGATTGTAATTTAATTTGTTTTTGATTTAAATAGTTTAGTTTTTGTTCTTCTGCTTTGATTTGTTTTCGTTCTTTTTCTGTGCTTTGTATTTGTTTTTCTTGTATTTGATTAGCTTTTTTAAAATATTCAATTCCTTTTTCTGGATTATTCAAATATTTAATATATAAAATTCCTAAATTGTTATAAGCATTTGCATAATTTGGATTTAATTCTATTGCCTTTTCAAAATATTTTTTAGATGCTTCATATTCTTTAAAATAATCATTTAATAAAGCTCCTAAATTGTTATAAGCATTTGCATCAATTGGATTTAATTCTATTGCTTTTTCAAAATATTTTTTAGATGCTTCATATTTTCTAAAATAATTATTGCTTAATAAAATTCCTAAATTGTTATAAGCACTTGCATCAATTGGATTTAATTCTATTGCCTTTTCAAAATATTTTTTAGATGTTTCATATCCTTTAAAATAATAATTGCTTAATAAAACTCCTAAATTATTATAAGCACTTGCATAATTTGGGTTTAATTCTATTGCTTTTTCAAAATACTTTTTAGCATCTTTAAATTTATTATTTTCCCATGCTTCTTTTCCATTATTAAAATAATATTCTGAGTTTTTTTCCATTATTTTTAAATAAATATTTTTTATAAAAATTTTTTTGTTAAGCAAATATAATTTAAAATTATAAAAAATAAAAAAATATTTTTTTATTTCAAAATAAAAAAAATTTTTTTCAAAAAACGTCCAAAATTTTAATATTTTTTTATTTAAAAATTGAAAAAAATTTTTTTCAAAAAACGTCCAAAATTTTAATATTTTAAAAAAATAACATTTTCGACAAACATTGGAGGTTGAAAAAAAAACCTCCAATGTTTAAAACCAGTTTTTATAATTAAAAAAAAAAAATTTTTTTTTCAAAAAACGCCAAAATTTTACGAATTTTATTAAAAAAAAATTTTTCCAAAAAACGCCAAAATTTTACGAATTTTATTAAAAAAAAATTTTTCCAAAAAACG
>JAOZVH010000210.1 GCA_029938235.1 Bacteroidales bacterium | reverse complement strand
TTTTATTTTTTTTCCATTTTTGTATGTTTTAATAGCAACTTTATACGCCAATTATAAGAATGCTAAAATAGATTAATTTTTAATTCTCTTAGGAGCGGTTAAATGTGTATCTTCTAAGTTAAATCTAAGGTTTTTAATCTTTAAAACACATTTAATCTCCATATTTTGATAGATTTGTATTTTGATAGATTTGTTTGTATTTTTATATTTTTCAAGTTAATGTTAAAAAATAATATCATTTCTAATTTACAAGATGAAAGATAACAAATTTGTTCCGTAATGATAAATTTTTGGGGTATTTTTTGAAATAATTAATTGATAATTATCTATTAAACGACAAACTTTTAATTTTTATTTAGATTGTAAAAATAATGAATTTTTTTTTGATGCGAATATAATTTTTATGTAAATTCTTTTAAAAACTTAAGCCATACTTTTCCAATAAATTCTAATCTCCAAAATACATAGTATATGTAATTTACCAAAATACTTATATAATTATTAATCAGTTTTTTACGTTTTCGGTATTAGAATTTCCTATTTATTGGATAAAATTATAAAATTGATAGGAAATCCACAGATTTGTAAGCTAAGCAAGCATCAAAATATTAATATTGATTTTACCGAAATCCAATTTTGCGGTAAAACACAGAACCATTCATTTTTAATCTCTAATAGGTCAAATAAAAAACATATGATTAAATCTTTATAAAACAAAATCTATAGAAAACGCTTATGCGACGGTAAGTAGAGGAAATATAAGCAGAACTTTCAAAGCCATAGCGATTTTTTTCAAATTTATTTTTGAAATTGCATAATAATTAAAAAGCATAAATAAATTTTAAACGTGAATATGAAATTTTCCTTGAAAAGATTTTTCTAAAATCAAAAATAATGATTTATATTTCATGAAATGTTGGTTTTTCGCATTTTAAAAAAAGTTTTAATTTTTAATAATTTAAGAAAAATCAACATTTTTTTGCAAAAAATATTTTTTGTCGTGTACTTAGAAAAAAATTATAAAACTATAATTCGTCAATGGTTTTAAAAACTCTTTCAGAAATATCTTTTATACTTCCCATACCAGAAATTTCTTTAAACTTATTTTGATTTTTATAAAAATCTACCAGAGGAGAGGTTTTTTTGTTATAAACTTTAATACGGTTTTGTATCACTCCATAATCTTGGTCATCTGCACGACCAGATTCTCTTCCCCTTGATAAAATTCTTCTGATCAACTCATCTTCGTCTGTTTCCAGTTTTAACATTAATTTTATTTCTAAATTTTTTTCCGATAAAAATTCATCTAAAGCTATTGCTTGTTTCTCTGTACGTGGAAAACCGTCAAAAATAAAACCCTCAGATTTTTCTTTTTCTAGTCTTTTTCCAATCATAGCTATCACAATATCGTCAGAAACTAACTTCCCTTTATCCATATATCTTTGTGCCTTTTTCCCTAAATTCGTTCCATTTTTGATTTCATTTCTCAAAATGTCTCCCGTAGAAAGATGCTCTAAGTTATATTTTTCCACAATAAATTTTGCTTGTGTACCTTTTCCTGCACCTGGTGCTCCGAATAAAACTATATTTAACATTTTTATTTTTTTATACAAAATTATAAAATTTATTAAAATAATAAATTATTTTTGTAAAAAAAAATTTTTTTTAAAAAATCATGAAAATTTTTCAATTTATAATAATATTTTTTGTATTAAATAATTTTGTTTTTTCTTCAGAAATAGACAGTCTTGAAAATTTGTTAAAAAACAAAGATATTGAAAAAGTTTTAAAAGCAAAAGTTTTAAATATCTTATCTGAACTTTATGAAATAAAATTTTATGAAAATATAGATACCATAGCAAAAATGGAAATATTTTCTTTTGAAGCTATAGAAAAATCTAAAGAATCCTTAGAATTATTGCCAAATTTTAAAAAAGAAGAAACAATAAAACGTATAGCAGAAATTTATTTTGAAACAAAAAAATTTAAAAAATCTTTAGATTATTTTGATAAATTATTAAAAATACAAGAAAAAGAAAGTATTAAAAGATCTTACACTTTATTAAAAGTTGGTCAAATTTATTATGAATGGGGATTTTTCGAAAAAGCAATTGAGAAATTTCTTTTATCACTAAAAATGACACAAGAATTTGGAGAGATAAAAAAAAGTATAAAAACATTAAATTATATAGCTTTTTCACATATAAAAAGCAAGAAAGGTGACCAAATTAATTCAGCATTGGTTTATCAAAATCAGGCTTTAAGTATTGCAGAAGAGCTAAATGATAAGAAAGAAATCTCTGATTGTCAAAGTAATTTAGGAATTATTTATTCGATAAAAAAAGAATTTGAAGAGGCTTTAAAATACTTAGATAAAGCTTTTAAAATAAAAACAGAGATAGATGATTCAATAGGTCTTGCTAAAATTAATGAAAATTTTGGAGATGTTTTTACCGGAAAAAAAAATTTAGAGCGAGCTTTTGATTATTATAATAGAGCATATTATATTCTAAATAATAATAAAAATAGTTATGATAAAGCAGCTATTTTATTGAAAATTGCAGTTGTAAATACAAAATTAAATAATTTAGGTGACGCAGAATTAACTACAAAGTCTGCTTTGGAGATTGCCTTAGAAATACAAGCACACGAAATAGTTATGGATATTTATAAAAATGGTATTGAAATTTATAGACAAAAAAAAAATATAAAAGAACTCTTAATTTTTTATAAAAATTATATCTCAGCAAGAGATTCTGTTTTAAAATATAAAAATAGAAATAATGTATATGAAATAGTAATTAAGTACGAAAAAGAAAATGAAATTAAAGAATTAAATTTAAGTAATGAAAAAAAATTTAGAAACATAATGATTATTGCTTTTCTATTGGTTTTATCTTTAGTTATAATTATATTTGTAATTCTAATAAAACGTAATAAAGCAACTAAAAAAAATGAAGCAAAAGTTCATGAAATAATAAGAAGAAATAATAAAGAACTTTCAAAAAAAAATGAAAAGTTAACAAAACAAAAAGATAAATTAAAAGAACAAGAAGATAAATTAAAAGATATTAATTTTAAATTAACAGAAAAAGTAAAAGAAGAAGTAGAAAAAAGTAGAGAAAAAGATCATATTTTGGCTATAAAATCTCGTCAAGCGGCTATGGGTGAAATGATAGGAAATATTGCTCATCAATGGAGACAACCTTTAAATTCTATAGGTTTAATCATTCAAGACGTAGAAGACGCTTATGAATATAAAGAATTAAATAAAGAATATTTACATAACAGTGTTTCTGAGATGATGGAAATTATTAAATATATGTCTCAAACTATAGATGATTTCAGAAGTTTTTTTAAACCAGACAGAGAAAAATTAAAATTTAATGTAAAAAATAATATTGGAAAATCCGTCTCTTTACTTATGGCAACTTTTAAGAATAATAATATAGATTTAAAAATAGATATTAATAAAGGAATATTTATACTTGGTTATCCTAATGAATTTTCTCAGGTTATTATAAATATCTTGAATAATGCAAAAGATATTATTTTAGAAAGAAAAATAGAAAATGGAAAAGTTATAATTAAAAGTTTTTATGATTTTAAAGACACTGTAATTTCTATTTCAGATAATGCTGGTGGAATTAAGCAAAAAATAATAGATAAAATTTTCAATCCGTATTTTACAACTAAGCATGAATCCCAAGGAACAGGTATAGGTTTGCACATGTCAAAATCTATAATTGAAAAAAATATGGGAGGTGTTTTGCAGGCGCAAAATACAAAAGATGGTGCAGAATTTAGAATTATTTTTAAAAGTTATCAAATATCAAAAGAATAAATAAAATAAAAAAATATGAAAAAATATTATTTTTTATTAGTAACATTTTTTATTTCGTTTTATGTAAAGTCTCAGAATAATTTACAAGATGGAAAAATAAGTGGAAATTTTGAATTGAATGCTCAAAGCTATAAAAAAGATAGTTTGATAAAAGCAGAAATTCCTCCGGAAAAAATGTTAATGAACTCTTATGCAAATATAAATTATGAAAAAGGAAATTTCAAAGCTGGTTTCAGATATGAAGCATATATGAATAGCTTGAAAGCTTATGATTCTCGTTATGATGACAATGGAATTCCTTATCGTTATGTCATTTATAAAATCAATGATTTAGAAATTACCGTAGGAAATTATTATGAGCAATTTGGTAATGGTTTGATTTTCAGAACTTATGAAGATAAAAACTTAGGATATGATAATGCAATGGACGGTATTCGTTTGAAGTATAATTTCAATAATGGAATTTATTTAAAAGCAATTGCAGGAAAACAACGTTTTTATTTCGAAAAAGGAAAAGGTATTCTGAGGGGTATAGATGGAGAATTTTTGTTGAATGAAATTTTCGATTCTTTATCAATAAACACTCGGTTTTCTGTGGGTGGAAGTTTTCTAAGTAAATATGAAAAAGATGAAAATTCAACTTATCATCTTCCGGAAAATGTTGGAGCATATTCCGGACGTTTTTCTATCATTCATAGTTTTAATAATGGTAAATCTTTGAATTTTAATGCTGAATTTTCTCAGAAAATTAATGACCCAAATGCATCAAATAATCTTATTTATAAAAATGGTGAAGCAATTTTACTTAATTTAAGTTATTCTCAGAAAGGAATGGGATTGCTTTTTAATGTAAAACGTACAGATAATATGGATTTTCGTTCCGAGCGAAATGCTTCTGTTACAGATTTACTGATAAATTATATTCCAAATATTACAAAAAATCATACTTATAGTTTATTGGCAATGTATCCTTATGTAACTCAAACAAATGGAGAAATTGGTTTCCAAACAGAAATAATGTATAAATTCATGAAAAAAACAATATTCGGAGGAAAATATGGAACGAATATTTCTATAAATTTTTCTCAGATGAACAGTATTGAAAAAACAAAAATATCTGATACTATTCCATTAGGGAAAGAGGGAACAGATGGATATGAAAGTGATTTTTTCAAAATTGGAGACGAATTATTATTTCAAGATTTTAGCATAGAAATTAATAAAAAATTAAGTAGAAAAATTAAATTTACTTTAATTTATCAAAATTTAATTTACAATTATGATATTAATAGAGGGACAGAAGGACATAAAAATGTAAATGCAAATATTGGAATTTTTGATATTTCTTACAAATTTAAAAGCAGAAATAGTTTAAGAACAGAATTTCAAATTTTATTGACAGAAGAAGATGAAAAAGATTGGGCAATGATTTCTATGGAATATAATTTAAAAAAATTCTTTTTTATTTTGCAAGACCAATATAATTATGGAAATGAAATTAAGGAAAAACAAACTCATTATTATTTGTTAGGTGCTGGTTATAATTACAAAACAACTCGTTTTGAAATTAGATATGGAAAACAAAAAGAAGGAATTACTTGTGCCGGAGGAATTTGTAGAAATGTTCCGGCAACTTACGGAATGTCTTTTATGTTAACTAACAGTTTTTAAAAAAAATGATAATTAAAAATTTTTTTTCAAAAAAACACCGAATTTTTAATGGTTTTTTATAATTTGGAAAAAAATTTTTTCAAAAAATGCCAAAATTTTAATAATTTATAAAAAAAAAATTTTCTTCAAAAAATGCCAAAATTTTAATAATTTATAAAAAAAAAATTTTTCTTCAAAAAATGCCAAAATTTTGATAATTTATAAAAAAAATTTTTTTTTTCAAAAAATGCCAAAATTTTAATAGTTTATAAAAAAAAAATTCTTCAAAAAACGGCAAAATTTTAATAATTTATAAAAAAAAATTTTTTTTCAAAAAACGGCAAAATTTTAATAATTTATAAAAAAAATTTTTTTTTCAAAAAAACGCCAAAATTTCAACATTTTTTAATTTCAAAATAAAAAAAATTTTTTTTCAAAAAACGTCCAAAATT
>JAOZVH010000209.1 GCA_029938235.1 Bacteroidales bacterium | reverse complement strand
TTATAAAAAATCATTAAAAATTCGTCGTTTTTTTGAAAAAAAATTTTATTTTAATTATAAAAAATCATTAAAAATTCGTCGTTTTTTTGAAAAAAATTTTTATTTTTAATTATAAAAAATCATTAAAAATTCGTCGTTTTTTTGAAAAAATTTTTATTTTTAATTATAAAAAATCATTAAAAATTCGTCATTTTTTTGAAAAATTTTTTTTAAATTATAAAAAAAATCATTAAAATAATTGTTTTTTCAAAAAAAAATTGGTGTTTCTTATTTTTTTATAAAAACACTAAAATTTTGGGCGTTTTTGAGAAAAAGTTTTTTTAATTATATTAATAATAAATATTTTCATAAAAAAAACTTAGATATTAAAATATCTAAGTTTTTTATGAATATATTATTCTTTTTCAGTAATTTCAGATTTTTTCTTTTTAGATCTTCTACGTCTTTTAGGTTTTCCTGTTGTTTCAACTTCTTTTTTATCTTCTCTTACAACAAGCATATTTTCATTATAATCAACCAATTCAATAATACACATACTAGCATTATCGCCAAGACGATTACCAGTTTTTAATATTCTTGTATATCCACCCGGTCTGTTTTCAATCTTTATTGAAATTTCTCTAAAAAGTTCAGTTACCGCATATTTATCTTGTAAACGTCTAAAAACCATTCTTCTGGAATGTGTAGAATCATTTTTAGATCTATTTATTATTGGTTCGACAAATATTCTAAGCGCTTTTGCTTTTGCAACGGTTGTCTTAATTTTCTTATGTAAAATTAAAGAACTCGCCATATTTGACAACATCGCTTTTCTATGAGCTGGCGTTCTTCCGAGATGATTAAATTTTTTTCTGTGTCTCATTTTTATTCTTTTTCAACTTCGTATTTTTCAATATTCATACCGAAAGATAATTTTAAATTATCTAATAACTCGTCTAATTCAGTTAGAGATTTTTTACCAAAATTTCTAAATTTCAATAGATCTGTTTTATCAAAAACCACTAAATCAGATAAAGTTTCTACATCTGCAGTTTTTAAACAATTTAATGCTCGCACAGATAAATCCATATCTACGAGTTTTGTTTTCAATAGCTGACGCATATGTAAAACTTCTTCGTCAAATTCTTCTCGCTCAACTTTTTTCTCAACATCCATAGTAATTTTCTCATCAGAGAATAACATAAAATGATGAATTAAAATTTTTGCTGCTTCTTTCAAAGCATTTTTTGGAGAAATCGAGCCGTCAGTTTTTATTTCAAATAATAATTTTTCATAGTCGGTTTTTTGCTCTACTCTAAAATCAACTACAGAAAATTTTACATTTTTTATAGGTGTAAATATTGCATCTATAGGAATGATGCCCATTTCATCAGTTTGTTGTTTATTTTCTTCCGAAGGCACATAACCTCTTCCTTTGTTAATAAATAATTCCATATTAATTTCCACATCTTTTTCAAGATGACAAATTTCTAATTCGGAATTTAATATATCGAAACCAGTTATAAATTTTGCAAGGTCTCCAGCTTTAAAAACATTTGCATCAGAAAAATTTACATTGACTCTTTCTTCTTCACATTCTTCGACTTTTTGTTTAAAACGAATTTGCTTTAAATTTAGGATAATTTCTGTAACATCTTCTATTACACCAGTAATAGTAGAAAATTCGTGTGAGATTCCTTCTAATTTTATAGAAGTTATCGCATAACCTTCTAAAGATGACAGCAAAATCCTTCTTAAAGCATTTCCTATAGTTACACCATATCCAGGCTCAAGTGGACGAAATTCGAATTTTCCAAAAGTTTCGGAAGATTCTACCATTTTTACTTGTTCTGGTTTTTGAAATGCTAATATTGCCATATCTAATGAGATTATAAATATTATTTAGAATATAATTCTACTATTAATTGTTCTTTAATGTTCTCAGGAATTTCGCTTCTTTCTGGAATATTTGTAAATTTTCCTTCGAGATTTTCTTGCTCCCATTCTAACCAAGCATATTGTCCACGATTAGTAGAACGTAAAGAATTTGTAACAATTTCAAGAGATTTTGATTTCTCACGAACTCCAACAATATCTCCAGCTTTAACTAAATGTGATGGAATATTCAAAACATTTCCGTTGAGAACTATATGTTTATGAGAAACAAGTTGTCTTGCTGCTCTTCTTGTTGGTGCAATTCCCAAACGAAAAACAACATTATCCAAACGTGATTCCAAAAACTGCAATAGTACTTCACCAGTTATACCTCTACTTCTTGCTGCTTTATGAAATAAATTAGCAAATTGCTTTTCTAAAACACCATAAGTGTATTTAGCTTTTTGTTTTTCTTTCAATTGAATGCCATAAACAGATTCTTTTTTTCTTCTTCTGTTATTTCCGTGTTGCCCAGGAGCATATTTTCTTCTTTCGAATGCTTTATCTGGTCCGAAAATTGGTTCTCCAAATTTTCTTGCTATTCTTGTTAGGGGTCCTGTATATCTTGCCATAATTTTTTATTTAAAAATTAAACTCTTCTTCTTTTAGGTGGTCTGCAACCATTATGTGGTAAAGGCGTAACATCAACAATTTCTGTCACTTCTATTCCAGAATTATGTATCGTTCTGATTGCTGATTCTCTTCCTGCTCCGGGTCCTTTTACAAAAACTTTTACTTTTCTAAGCCCTAAATCATAAGCTACTTTAGAACAATTACTAGCTGCTGTCTGAGCAGCGTAAGGAGTGTTTTTCTTAGAACCTCTAAAACCCATTTTCCCAGCAGAAGCCCAAGATATCACTTGTCCAAGATTATTCGTCAAGGAAATAATGATATTATTGAACGTAGCTTGTATGTGAGCTTGACCGATAGGTTCAATTTTTACAACTCTTTTTTTTACGTTTACCTTTTTTTTAGCCATAAAATCACTTATTTAGTCGCTTTCTTTTTATTTGCCACTGTTTTTCTTTTACCTTTTCTTGTTCTCGCATTGTTTTTTGTACTTTGCCCTCTAACAGGTAAGCCAATACGATGTCTGATTCCTCGATAACAACCGATTTCCATCAAACGCTTTATATTCAACTGAACTTCCGAACGTAATTCACCCTCCACTTTGTGTTTATCATTTAAGATGGTACGAATTCTTGATAACTGCTCATCGTCCCAATCTTTAACTTTAACACTCCTACTTATTTCAGCTTCGTCTAAAATCTTCTTTGCTGTATTTCTTCCAACACCAAAAATATAGGTTAAACCTATCTCTCCTCTTTTATTTTTTGGAAGATCTACTCCAACTATTCTTGCCATGTTTATAATTCTTTTATAATTAATAAATTAATGTTGGCGCTGTTTAAATTTGGGGTTCTTTTTGTTTATAATATAAACACGCCCTTTTCTTCTGACCACTTTACAGTCAGCACTTCGCTTTTTTACAGATGTTTTTACTTTCATAATTAAAAATTAATTTTTATACCTAAATGTTATACGTCCCCTTGTCAAATCGTAAGGTGACATTTCTACTTTTACTTTATCACCGGGTAAAATTTTTATATAATGCATACGCATTTTACCTGAGATATGGGTTGTAATAATATGCCCATTTTCTAATTCTACACGAAAGTTTGCATTTGATAATGCTTCCTTTACGGTTCCGTCTTGTTCTATAGAAGGTTGTTTTGCCATAATTTATAATTTATTATTTAATATTTTTTCTATATAATCAAAATTTGAAAGTATATCAGCTTTACCTTTTTTGATAGCTATAGTATGTTCGAAATGTGCTGATGGTTTTCCATCTAAGGTTTCAACAGTCCATCCATCTTTTTTTGTTACAACATTTTTTTTCCCTAAATTAATCATAGGTTCTATTGCTATAACCATTCCTTTTTTTAATAATTTTCCACGTCCAGCTCTTCCATAATTTGGAACTATTGGGTCTTCGTGCAAATTTCTTCCTACACCATGACCAGTTAATTCTCTAACAACAGAATAACCATTTTTTTCAACATATTTTTGTATGGTAAATCCAATATCACCAACTCTTTTGCCGTGAATAGCAATTTCTATAGCCTTATATAAAGATTTTTTTGTTACTTCTATAAGTTGTTTTTTTTCTTCTGAAATTTCACCTATGGAAAAAGTATAAGCAGAGTCACCAAAAAAACCATTTAATTTAACTCCACAATCAACAGAAACAATATCACCATCTCTCAATTCATAATTAGAAGGAATACCATGTACAACTTCGCTGTTTACAGAGATACATAAAGTATTTGGAAATTTATTGTAACCAAGAAAACCCGGTTCAGCTTTATTATCTCTAATAAACTCTTCAGCTCTTTTATCCAAATTTATAGTTTTTACACCGCTTTTCATCATACTTGCAATTTCGGCATGAGTACGAGAAACAAGTAAATTACTTGCTCTTAGCAGTTCTATTTCTTCGTCTGTTTTGAAATAAATCATAAAAAAAAATTCTTTTTAATAAATTTTGGAAATGCAAATGTAATATATTTTTGTTAAAAACAAAAAAAAAATAATTTATTACGTTTTTTTTGAAGAAAATTTTTTTTATTGAAAAAATAAATAAGCAATAAATATTGCTGCGATAATTCCTGCGAAATCTGCTATTAAACCACAAGTTACTGCATATCTTGTATTTTTTATTCCAACTGAACCAAAATAAACTGCTATTATATAAAATGTTGTATCTGTTGCTCCTTGTATTGTTGATGCCACTTTTCCAACGAAAGAATCTGCTCCGTGAGTTTTCATTACATCTACCATCATTCCTCTTGCTCCGCTTCCACTCAGTGGTTTCATCAATGCTGTTGGTAAAGCTTCTATAAAATCTGTATTTATTCCTATGAAAGAAAAAATATATGAAATTCCATCTATAAAATAATCCATTGCACCAGAAGCACGAAAAACACCTATAGAAACAAGAATAGCTATCAAATAAGGAATAATTTTTATTGCTATTTTAAAACCTTCTTTTCCTCCTTCTATGAAAGATTCATAAACATTAATTTTTTTTATTGCAGCAAGAGTTATAAAAAAAGTAATTATTCCAAAAAGAATAAAATTACTTGCTACAGATGAAATTTTAGTAATTTCTTCTTTTGGTAAACTTGACATAAAATATATTATTCCAAAAATTAAAAAACTCAAACCTCCGAGATAAAGTAAAATAACTTTATCAAATAAATTTATTTTTTGAAAAATAGAAACACTAATCAGTCCGGCAATTGTAGAAAAATATGTTGCAAGAAGTATTGGGATAAAAATATCTGATGGGTCAATTGCTCCAAGTTGTGTCCTATAAACCATCACGCTTATAGGTAAAATTGTTAAACCTGAAGTATTTAGAACAAGAAACATTATTTGTGCATTTGTTGCAGTATCTTTTTTTTTATTGCTATTTTGTAATTGTTTCATCGCTTTTAAACCCATGGGTGTAGCGGCATTGTCCAAACCAAGCATATTTGCACCGACATTCATAATTATAGAACCATAAGCTGGATCATCTCTTTTTATCTCTGGAAAAAGTCTACTAAAAAAAGGAGCAATTAATTTGCTGAAAATTTTTACAACTCCACCTTTTTCACCTATTCTCATTAAACCAAGCCATAGAGTTAAAACTCCAGTTAGACCAATAGATATTTCAAAAGCTGTTTTTGACATTGTAAAAGTACTTGAAACAATATCAGAAAAAACTTTTAAATCGCCAAAAAATATTAATTTTATTAAGCCTATAACAAAAGCAGTAAGAAAAAAAAATATCCAAATATAATTTAAAACCATTTTGATTTTTTTTTAATATAAATGTAAGAATAAAAAAAATCGTAAAATAATTTGTTTTTTGAATAATTCAAAAAAAATTTTTTTTCAAAAATCGCCAAAATTTTAATATTTTTTAATTTGAAATAAAAAAAATTTTTTTCAGAAATCGCCAAAATTTTAATATTTTTTAATTTCAAA
>JAOZVH010000037.1 GCA_029938235.1 Bacteroidales bacterium | reverse complement strand
GACGAATTTTGAAAAAAAATTTTTTTTATTTTGAAATTAAAAAATATTAAAATTTTGGTTTTTTTCAAAAAAAAATTTTTTTGATTAAAAAAAACATTGAAATTTTGCATTAAAAATTTATATTATAAATTTTTTATTTCTTCTTTCGTTAAGCCAGTTATTTCTGCAATTTTTTCAATAGGAACATTTTTTTTTTTCATTCTTATTGCTCGTCCTTCTTTTAATCCCTCTTTGTAAGCATAATCTAAAGAATTTTTTAAATCTCTTTCATATTTCAAAGAACGTTCATATTTAAAAAATGCATCTCTTAAAGCATAAATTTTATCTTCTGACTCAAATATTTTATCAATAACGGCTTTTTCATTAGGTGTGAATGGATTTTTGTTGCTCATAATTTTTTTCTTAAAAATAAAATACAATTTATTTATTTTTTTTAATAAAAAATTTTTTTTTATTATTTTTACAAAAATAATAAAAAAACAAAAAAATGAAAAAATTTTTATTTTTAATATTGATTACTTTGTCATTCAATTTTGTTTCTTCGCAAGAAAAAAAAATTACTTTGGAGGATCTTTGGCAAAGATATACTTTTTTCCCATCTGGTGTTTACGGTTTACGTTCTATGAACGATGGAGAAACTTATACAGTTTTTGAAAAAAGGAAAGATATAATAAAATTCTCTTATAAAAGCGGAGAGGTTTTAGATACTATTTTTAAAGTTTCGGATTTTAATTTGAAAAATGTTTCAGATTATGAATTTAGCAAAGATGAAAATAAAATTCTATTAACAACAGATGTTACACAAATTTATAGACATTCTTTTAGTGCAGATTATTTTATTTTTGACAGAAAAAAAAATAAATTAGAGTTGCTTTCTAAAAATGGAAAACAACAACTTGCAACATTTTCTCCTGACGGAACAAAAATTTCTTTTGTTAGAGATAACAATTTGTTTATCAAAGACTTGAAAACAAATGAAGAAACACAAATAACAAAAGATGGAAAACATAATGAAATTATTAACGGTGCTCCGGATTGGGTTTATGAAGAAGAATTTGCTTTTTCTAAGGCTTTTGATTGGTCGGAAGATGGAAAAAAACTTGCATTTTATCGCTTCGATGAAAGTAAAGTGAAAGAATTTAAAATGATGACTTATAATGAGGGTTTATATCCAGAATGGTACAAATTCAAATATCCAAAAGCGGGAGAAGATAATTCGGTAGTTAGTATTTTTGTTTATAATTTAGAAACAAAAAAAAGTGTAAAAATTGAAATCGGAAAAGAAAAAGACCAATATATTCCACGAATAAAATTTACAAAAGAGGCAAATATTTTGAGTATTATTCGTATGAATAGATTACAAAATAAATTTGAAATTTTGCTTGCAAATGCAAAAGACGGAACTTCAAAAGTAATTTACACAGAAACAAATGAAAAATATGTCAGAGAACCTTCTGACAATACGATAACTTTTTTAAATGACAAAGAGCATTTTATTTTACTAAGCGAAAAAGATGGATTTTATCATATTTATCTGTACAAAACTGACGGAACTTTTATAAGACAACTAACAAAAGGTAATTGGGAAGTTACAAAATTTATTGATTATGACGAAAAAAATAAATTTCTTTATTATGAAGCAGCAAAAAAATCTCCATTAGAAAGAGAAATTTACGCTGTTAATATAAATGGAAAAAAAGTTAAAGAAATTTCTATAAAAAAAGGTACAAATAAAGTTGCTTTTAGCAAAAGTTTTAGATATTTCATTAATAATTTTTCTGATGCAAATACTCCAAGTTACATAACTTTAAATGAAAATTTAAAAAGAAAAACAAAAGAAATTAGAGTATTAGAAGATAATTCTGCTTTAATAAAAAAGATGAAAGATTATGGTTTTTCTAGGAAAGAATTTTTGAAAATTAAAACAAAAGATACCGAATTAAATGCCTACATTATCAAGCCTTTAGATTTTGATAAAACAAAAAAATATCCTGTATTTATGTTTTTATATGGAGGTCCACGTTCTCAGCAAGTTTCTAATTCTTTTGATTTTTACAATATGATGTGGTTTCAAATGCTTGCACAAAAAGGCTATATAGTTGCTTGTGTTGATAATAGAGGAACTGGCTACAGAGGTCAAGATTTTACAAAAATAACTTATAAAGAACTTGGAAAATACGAAACAATAGACCAAATAGAAAGTGCGAAATATTTTGCTTCTATGCCTTATATTGATGGAAATAGAATAGGAATTTTTGGCTGGAGTTATGGTGGTTATATGTCTTCTTCTTGTTTATTTAATGGAAATGATATTTTCAAAATGGCTATTGCTGTTGCTCCGGTAACAAATTGGCGTTATTATGATAATATTTATACCGAAAGATATATGGCTAAACCTCAGGATAATTCATTTTCTTATGATAATAATTCTCCAATAAATCATGTTCATAAATTAAAAGGGAAATTTTTACTTATTCACGGTATGGGTGATGATAATGTACATTTCCAAAATTCCGTAGAATTATCAGAAAAATTAGTTCAGGCAAATAAACAATTTACAGAGCATTTTTATAGAAATAGAAATCATGGAATTTATGGAGGAAATACACGTATGCATCTTTATAGATTAATGACAGATTTTATTTTGGAAAACCTATAAAAAATGATAAAAAAAAACATAATTTTTATAAAAAATTATGTTTTTTTTATCATTTTATGAAATTTTATTTTTCTAATTTGTAATTTAGAATTTTCTTTTTTGTAAAAGCATGCCATTTTTTTGCATCTCTTTTAACCATTTCACCGTTCATAAAACCATTTGCTCCATAAACAAGAACACGAGCATCATAATTTAAAATTCTCAAATAAGCTGCTACAAAAGAAGCGTGTTGTCCAGTATAACAATAAACTAAAATAGGCTTATCAGTTGGCAAAGTATTTAAGAAAGTTTCTGTTCCTAATGATTTTTTAGGGTCGTATTGTACTGCCCCTGGAATATGTCCTAAATCATATTTTTCCTTAGGCCAGTAATTAATAATATAATATTTTTCAGGACTTGCAAAAACATCATCAGCTTTTACAATAAATTTCTTAAAGCCTTCAGATAAAACTTTTGCTGCTCTTTCTTCCATAATGTCATTTCCAGTAGTTTTTTCACTTTCTATAACAGGATAATCTCCTTTTGCATTTTTAGGATTGTTTTTTGTCTCCAACTTATCTGCGTATTTGTTAGAAATTTTAGAAGTCCATTTTTTTTCTGCACAAGTGGCATCCCAAGAGCTCATTCCCCATTTCATCGCATAAACATTATCATAAGATAAAAGACGTAAAACAGAAGCAGAATAACTTGCACTTTGTCCGCTATAACAAACCATAACGATTTTCTCAAATTCACTTGGAGTAACATCTTTTTCAAGAAAAGAAAGCAAATTTTTCATCTCAACATTTTTCGACCCTTTGATATGTCCAGTAACAAAATCTTCTTTTTTCCTTAAATCAATAAGAAGATATTTATCTAAATTTTCAAAAACTTCCTCTGTTTTTATCATAGCAGGAACTTTTTTATTATTGATAAAATCTCCTGTTTTTTTCAAATGTTCAAGGAGCATCTCTGATTTATTGACTTTTTTTTGTGTTTCTTCTGATGCAACAACCTCTTTTACTTCCTTTGGGTTGTTACAAGAATAAACAAATAAACTTATAAAAAGTCCTAAAAAATAATAACTATAACTCTTATAATTCATTTTTTTCAATTTCAATTAAAAAATTTAATTTTTCGCAAAAGTAATAATAAAAAAACAAAAAAAAAATAATTCCTAATTATTCATTTCTAATTCCTAATTAAAAAAATCACGGTATATTTAGATATTTATGAGTTTGTATAGAAATTGCCCATTTTGGATTTTTTTTTATATATTCTACTATTGAATTTGTTAAAACTTCTTTTTTACTCCATTCGCTTTGCAAAAATAATTTACAATTTTTATTTACTTTTTTTGCATTTTCTTCTGCCCATAATAAATCTTCTAAATTTTCTATAATTACTTTTAATTCATCTGCTTTAGCAAAAATTTCTTTTTTCGGAGGACTTTTCTTTTTTGGAGATAAGCATATCCAATCCCAATTTCCAGAAAGCTCATAATTTCCGGAAGTTTCTATAAATAATAGAAAATTATTTTCTTTAAATTTTTCACAAAAATAATTTAAATTGTACTTTAATGGCTCTCCTCCGGTAACAACTATAGATTTTGCTACAGATTTTTTCTTAATTTTTTCCAATAAATTATCTATTTTTATTTTTTTATGTAAATCTGCATTCCATGAAAATTTTGTATCACAAAACGAACAAGCAATATCACAGCCACCAATGCGAATAAAATAAGCGGCTTTTCCTGTGTGAAAACCTTCGCCTTGTAAAGTATAAAAATCCTCAACTATAGGAAGAAATTTAATTTCTTTTTTTTTCAATTTTAAATTCTTTAAATTTTTTTTAAAATTAAAATTTTATTTGAAATTTATAAAAAAAAATTCAACTTGTAAAAACCAATTTTTTTTCAATAAAAATTTTTTGAAAAAAATGGCAAAATTTTCAACATTTTTTAGATTAAAAAAATTTTTTCAAAAAAAACAGTAAAATTTTCAACATTTTTTAAATTAAAAAAATTTTTTCAAAAAATCAGCAAAATTTTTAACATTTTTTAAATTAAAAAAAAAAAATTAAAAAAATCGGCAAAATTTTCAATATTTTCTAAATTAAAAAAAAAATTTGGCTCTTCGAACTTTTTTGTGGTGAGAATTTTTTTCATAATAAAATTGTGAAAAATTTGTGTTTTTTTCAAAATATTTTTTAAAAATTCTCATTCCAAATTTTCATTAAAACGTTAATAATCAATATTTTATAGTGCGATGCAACGAAATCAAGCGTGGACGCTTGAATCATTTTATGCAAAATTTTCAATATTTTCTAAATTTAAAAAAAAATTTTTTTCAAAAAATCGGCAAAATTTTTAACATTTTTTAAATTAAAAAATTTTTTTTCAAAAAAATGACCAAAATTTTATGAATTTTAAATTTTAAAATTAAAAAAAATTAGGTGTTTTTATTTAACAGCTTTGTACATATTATTGAATTTTAAAACCTATGATATCTTCTTCTTTTAATTCTTTTGATAAAAATAATCTTCTTATCCTGTATGGTTTTTCTTTTAATAATTCGAATTTTGGTTTTGCTTGATATTTATATCTAAATCCAGAACCTTTATTTTTTGAGGCATTATAAACATCATAACCATAAAATGTGCTTAATTTACCATTAGGAACAGCGATTACATAAATCGCTTTTATATTGATTTCGTTTTCAATTTCTTCATAAATAATATTTATAAAATATGTTAAGCAAATTTTATTTTTATATTGGTAAAAAGTGGGCAAATTCACTGTATAATTTTCCTCACTAAGAGAATAACTTGTTTGGTTTTTTCCAACAGCAATTCTTCCTTTGTAATCAGTTTTGTTGTTTATTTTTGCCGTTTTTATGTCAATATGTACAAAAGCATTATAAGTTTCAAAAAATAAATCAGAACCTATAGGTGATGAATTTGGTATCCCAAATTGGTTAAATAACCAAAAATAAATTCTTTCTGCACCTCTTGCAAAATCAGAATTTCTATTAGAACTTTTTTTAAAAGCATTTATCCAGTCATTTCTAATTTTATCTTTAGAATTTAAAGCATCCATCATTTTAGAAATATCTTGTTTTATTGTAAATTCTATTTTATTTAGATAATGATTTTCCCAAAATTCTATTTCTTTTTTTTTCATCGTACTTTTTTTAAAAACAAAATTATTTTTTTTATTTAAAATCATTAAAAATTCTCATATTTTTTTTAAATTTTATTTTAAATTTATAAAAAATAAATTTTATAATATTTCTTTTGAAAAAACGTTTTAAAAATCAATAAAAATTAAAAAAATGAGCAGTTTTATTAAAAAAAAAATTTTATTTTCTTTTATTTTTTTATTCAGTTTTTCTATTTTTTCTCAGATAAAACCATTTACTAATAATGATGCTAAGAATGAAAAAAAAGAATTAGAATTTTTTAGTTTACAAACAAAACGTTTTATCTTACCAAATTCACAGGATAAAAAGAATTTAGAAAAAGCACATTATAAAGAATTAAGAAAGATGCGAAAAAAACATAAAAAGAAAGTTAAAAAGTTTCAAAAAAAAATACAAGACAGACCAACCAGAAGAAAAATGAGAAAAACTAAAAGATATTCCAGAAGAGCAAATAAAAATAGACCAAAATATCCAAGTTTATGGCAAAAAATATGGTGGGGAATTACTTTCTGGAAATAAAATTCAAAACTTAAATATAATTTGTTTTCAGTTTAAATTAAAAAAAAATTTTTTTTTTCAGAAATCGTTCAAAATTTTAATGTTTTTTATTTTGAAATTATAAAAAAAAAAATTTTTTCAAAAATCGTCCAAAATTTTAATGTTTTTGAAAAAAAAATTTTTTTCAAAAATCGTGAAAATTTTAATATTTTTTCAAAAATTTCAAAAAAACATTGGTGTTTTAAAACACCAATGTTAAAAAATTTTTTTCAAAAATCGTCCAAAATTTTTAATTTTTTATAAATTTTTTTGTAATTTTATTTTCGTCATTTATAAAACTTATAAAATAAATTCCACTTTTTAAATCACTCAAATCAATTTTTAAAAATTTAGAATTAATATTTTCATAAGTTTTTACAAGCTTAGAAATATTATTTTTTATTTCCAATTTTTTAAAATTTCTTTTTTCAAAAAAATGAATATTTAATTCATTTTTTACAGGATTTGGAAAAAAAGCAATTTTATTATTAATAATAAGATCATTATTTTTAGTATAATTAGTTTCTATGGAATTATATTTAGAAATTATTTTATGTTCTGGGTCAAAAATTACATCATCAAAATTCGTAATAAAATCTATTTCGAAATTTTGCTCTGTAAATGTATTTTCAAAAACTAAAATTGTATCTTTTCCTGTGTTGTTATAATTTATAAATTTTAAAGGAACTTTCATTTCAAAAAAATCAACAGAATAATGAGATTGATTTTGTGTAACATTTACATTTGTTCCATTTTCAGAATAATTTATTTCAAAAAAATAAGATGGAAAACCTTCTCCATAAACCCAGTCTTGAAAAAATTCTGTTAAATCTAATCCACTTGAATTTTCAAGATGAAATTTTAAATTTTCTGTTCTGGAATATCCATTTGCAAGATTTTCATCTTGTAAATAATTCCTTACTGCTTGAAAAAAATTTTCATCGCCAATTGTCCAACGTAACATGTGTAAAACCAAAGCACTTTTATTGTAAGTTAATCTACGACTAAATAGCCTACTATTAGAAAGAGTATCATCAACAATAATTGAACCTCCATTCTGAGATGTAATATTTGTAATTTTGCTTGTCAGCCAATTTTCCCAACTTACATCACCATATCCTTTTTCTGTTGTTATTCCTTCGAAATAAGTTGCAAAACCTTCATTTAACCAAATATCTTCCCAGCTTCCGCAAGTGATATAATCACCAAACCATTGATGTGCAAGTTCGTGAGCAATTAATTGATATGAAAAACCGCCCATAAAACTCATAGTTTGATGCTCCATTCCACCTCCCCATCCAAATTCTGCATGTCCATATTTTTCATCTGTAAAAGGATAAGGAATAAGCAAAGAGTCAAAAATTTGCATAATACTAATTACATCTGGTGTGCTTTCTTGTGCATTAATCAAACTTTCCGGAAAAACATAATTCAAAACTTCCACAGTATTATCTGGATTTTCAAAATGAACAAAATCAGAATAAACCTCATAATCCGTTACAGCAAAAGCAATTAGATAAGTTGTTATTGGATGTCTGTGTTTCCAAAAAGTCGTTTTTATATTATTTTCTATATTTTCATATTTCAAAACTCCATTACTTGCAACTTTATAATTAACAGGTGTTTTGAAAAAAATATCTATGGAATCTATTTTATCATTCAATGAATTTTTACAAGGAAACCACTCTTCTGCTCCGTAAGGTTCAGAAAGCGTCCAAATTATTGGTGTTCCTGCTGGAGTTTGTGATTGAATAAAAGCACCAAAACCTCCTCCTCCGTCTGGTTCGCCTTGGTAATAAACAGTAATAGAATCTAAAGTATTTTCTTGCGAAATATTATTTGAAAGAGTTATCTTCAAAATATCATTTTCTAAATTTGAAGATAATTGCTCTTGATGATAAACAACAGAATCAACATTCAATGCAGACGACATATTGAAAGTAATTTCTTGAACATTATTCTCTGTGGTATAAAAGTAAGTTGTTACTTCACCTTTTATATAAAAAATTTCCGGATTAACTTCCCAAGAAAAACGATGATAAACAACATCATAATTCACTCCAACAAAATCATTTTCATTATTAATGAAATTTGCATGATTTCTTTTGCATTTTAAATCAGAAAATTTATTTTCATACTGAGCGTAAATATTATTTATAAAAATAAATAATATTATAATTAAAAAATTTTTCATATTAATTTTTTTAAAAAACATTTTTATATTCTTCTCTAATTGTCATTACTTCTACTTTGATAGCTTTAAAATCATCTTTTTTCAAAAGTCTTTCGCCTTCATATTTATAAATTTTTTTATAAATACTTTGAATGTTTTTCAACTGCCTGAGTAAAACTTGAATATCATCTATAGCTTCAAAAGCATTGCTGTCTAACATTACTTTATACAAATATTTTATAATATTGTTCAAAGCTTTTTCTTGCTCAGCAACTTTTTTAAAAATTTCTTTTCTTAATTTTTCTTCTTCCGGAACATTTGTAATTAAATGCATACTTTCCAGCCAACTTCCAACAACAACAAATGGCAAAATATTTACTTTTCCATCACTTTCTAATTTATTACAAAATTTCCAATAGGCATCAGTAGAAAGATTATAGATAGAATCTATATTATTTTTGTTTTTTTCAATACGACCAATAAAATTTTCATTATATCCCTCACCTATACCAAAACTTTCTGCCATTTTTTTCAAAACAACGTAATAATCGATGGTTTTTTGTGTTTGCTCGAAAGTGCTGCAATATCCTAAATCAGAAGAATAAAAACCCATATTAATTGCTTTTCTGGTATTAGAAATATAGTTTCTTTCTTTTTCTATGGGAACTAATAATTCCGGAAGAAAAGCTAAATTTTTATCTTTTAAAAAAACATACAAATTTACAGGAAGCGGCAAATCATATTTTGTATATTCTAAAATAGTGTCTTCTTTTTCTGCATCTTCTTCCACTATTATATTATCCTCTCCATTTTCCTCAGAAATTTTATCTTTTTTTTCGTTTACACATGAAACAATAAACAAAAATATAAAGAAATAAAAAACTTTTTTATTAAAAAATAACATATTTATATTCATAGTATTTATATTGATAAATCTTATTTTACAAATGTAATTATTTTTTATGTATATATTTTTTTTTTTTTGATAAAAAAAAATCTCACAAATTTAATTTGTGAGATTTTTTTGCGGTCTGGACGAGACTCGAACTCGCGACCCCGTGCGTGACAGGCACGTATTCTAACCAACTGAACTACCAAACCTTTTTAAAAACAAATACTCGAAAAAAAATTGCGGTCTGGACGAGACTCGAACTCGCGACCCCATGCGTGACAGGCATGTATTCTAACCAACTGAACTACCAAACCTTTTTTTCAAATACAGCACAAAATTAAATTAATTTTTTAATAAAAAAAATTTTTTTCAATTTTTTTTCAATTTTTTTTATTTTTTTATAAATACTTCTATTGCCCTGTCAAAAATTCCATTCATATAAGCGATTGCCATTCCATAATTACTGATGGGAATATTTTTTTTTATTGCTAAATCTAAACGATTTTTTAACTGTTTTTCTGTAATTACACAAGCTCCACATTGTATAACCATCGCATAATCAGTAATTTCAGCATTTAATTTTTTTAATCCGGCAATAACTTCGAAATCTAATTTTTTCTTTGTAAAATCCTTAATCCAAGCAGGTAATTTATATCTACCAATGTCTTCACAAGAAATTTGATGCGTACAAGATTCCATAATTAAAACTTTATCTCCGTCCTTTAATTTTGAAATATAAGGCGTTCCTTTGATATATTCTTCAAAATTTCCTTTTTCACGTGCAAGAATAACGCTAAAACTTGTCAGTGGAATCTCTTTTGGTATCAATTTATTGACAATGCCAAAAACTTGACTGTCTGTAATTGCAAGTTTTGGTTTTATAGAATTTTTTTTGAAAAAATTTTCTATTTCGGTTTCTTGCAGAACTATTCCAACACAATTATTATCCAAAATATTTCTAATTAATTGCACCTCAGGCAAAATAATTCTTCCTTCTGGAGTTTCACTGTCGATTGGCATAATTAGTAAAATAATATCATCTTTTTTGATAAAAGATTCTATTAGTTTTGGTTTTTTATAAATTGTCGGAGGAAAATTTTTAACTATTAAATTAATAACTTGCTTTGAATTTTTACTTTTTTTACTACTAAAATTTAAAATATCTACATTAAATTTTTTTTTTATCTCTTGTTTTTTTTCGAAATTAATTTTTTTTAAATCAGATTTATTATGAATAATAAAATATGGAATTTCATATTTTTTAAATTCGGCAATTAAATTTTCTTCAAAAATGCCAAAAATATTATTTGTAATTACAAGTATAGCAAGGTCTATAGTTGTAATTACTTCTATAGTTTTTTCAACTCGTTTTTTACCCAGTTCACTTTTATCGTCTATTCCGGCAGTATCTATAATTACTGTCGGTCCAACTCCAAAAATTTCTATAGATTTTTTTACTGGATCAGTGGTTGTGCCTGCTTTGGAAGAAACTATTGCAATATCTTGCTCCGTAAGAACATTTATTAATGAACTTTTCCCAAAGTTTCTACGACCAAAAATTCCTATATGTGGCTTTGATGCTTTTATTTTATTTTTCATAAAAAAAATTTTTTTTCAAAAATGCAATTTTTTTTAAATAAAAAAAATTTTTTTTCAAAAATCGCCCAAAAATTTAATATTTTTTAATCTAAAATAAAAAAAATTTTTTTTCAAAAATCGTCCAAAAATTTAATATTTTTTAATCTCAAATAAAAAAAATTTTTTTCAAAAATCGCCCAAAAATTTAATATTTTTTAATCTAAAATAAAAAAATTTTTTTCAAAAATCGCCCAAAAATTCAATATTTTTTAATCTCAAATAAAAAAATTTTTTTTCAAAAATCGCCCAAAAATTTAATATTTTTTATATTTCAAAAAAAAATTTTTTTTCAAAAATCGTCCAAAAATTTAATATTTTTTAATCTCAAATAAAAAAAATTTTTTTCAAAAATCGCCCAAAAATTTAATATTTTTTAATCTAAAATAAAAAAATTTTTTTCAAAAATCGCCCAAAAATTCAATATTTTTTAATCTCAAATAAAAAAATTTTTTTTCAAAAATCGCCCAAAAATTTAATATTTTTTATATTTCAAAAAAAAATTTTTTTTCAAAAATCGTCCAAAAATTTAATATTTTTTAATCTCAAAATAAAAAAATTTTTTTCAAAAAAATGTCCAAAATTTTAATAATTTTTTAAATTAAAATGAAAAAATTTTTTTTCAAAAATTGTCCAAAAATTTAATATTTTTTAATCTCAAAATAAAAAAATTTTTTCAAAAATCACCCAAAATTTTAATATTTTTTAATTTCAAAATAAAAAAATTTTTTTTTCAAAAAACGCCCAAAAATTTTAATGTTTTTTAATTATGAAAAAATTTTTTTCAAAAATCGTCCAAAATTTTACGATTTTTTTATTTTTAAATAAAAAAATTTTTTTCAAAAAACGATAAAATTTTAATGAATTTATTTATTTCAAATGGAAATCTCAATTTTACTTCCGTTTTTCATTCCATTTAGAAATGAAATATTTTAATTCTTTAGAATTGAAAATGAATAAATTTGATTTTTTATATATATATATTAAAATTTCTCATTTTTTTTATTAAAATGGAATTTAATTTGTAATTAAAAATATATTTATAAAAAACATTATGAAAAATATCACAACATTTTTAATTTTATATTTTATAACTTTTTTAAGTTATTCACAATTTACAGGTTCAGCTTATCATAAAAATTTTACTTTTAAAGAATATCTCGCACAGCCGCAAAATTGGAGTATATTACAAGATGACAGAGGAATAATGTATTTTGCAAATACAGGCGGAATTTTAGAATACGATGGAACAAATTGGAGACATATTTACATAGAAAGAAATTGTGCTGTGCTTTCTCTTGCTAAAGACAGTAAAGGACGAATTTATGTTGGTGGACAAGGAACTTTCGGTTATCTTAAAACTGATAAAATTGGAGATTTAAAATATGTTTCTCTCAGTTCGAAAATAGATACTTCAAAATTAAATTTTTTTCCAAATGTTTGGACAATGATTGTGAAAAACGATGAAATTTATTTTAGAACAAAGAAAGGCGTTTTTCAATTTAAACCATATAAAGATAAAAATTCTATTTTCGATGACAGCAAAAAAAATGTTAATCAAATGAAAATCTTTAATCCAAATGGAAAAATAACAGGTTTTTATGCTACAAAAAAAAATCTTTTTATAAGGTCTATAGATGGTTTATATAAAAAAGTAAATAATAATTTTGAGAAAATTCCTCATAGCGAATATTTTGCAAAAAAACCTATTTACGATATTATTGATTATGAATCTAATAAATTATTAGTTGGTCTAAGAAAAAAAATAGTAATTTTTAATCCGAGTTCCAAAGACACAACAAAAATAATAACAGATTTTAAAACCGAAGCTGATGAATTTTTTGAAAAAAATATAATATACACATTTGAAAAAATATCTTATAATAGGTTTATTGTTGGTACACGAAAAGGTGGAGCGGTAATTTTTGATAATAAAGGAAAAATATTAGATTTTTTTGACACAAATAATTTACTTCTGGATAATAGCGTTTGGGATTTTTTTCATAAAAATAAGGTCAGTTGGATGGCTTTAAATCTTGGAATTTCCAAAATAGAAACTGATTCTCCATTTCGTTTTTTGAAAAAAAATAATAATATAGAAGGTCCAATAATGAATATTATTGAATATGACAGTATTTTGTATATTTCTAATTATAATGATATTTATTATTTAGAATTGAATAAAATTCAAAATAAAACAAAAGATGTAAAATTTAAAAAAATAAAAGACAATTTAAGAGGTGCTTGGGATTTTGAAATTTTTTCTCCGGATGATAAAAAAGAAAATGAAATTTTTTTAATGGCAAAACCAGATGGTTTTTTTTCTTTGGAGAAAAATAAATTAAAAAAAATTATAGGAGAAATCTCTTGTCGTGTAATTTCAAAATCTATAATTAATAAAAATAAAATATTTATTGGTTCTACGAATAAATTATCTGCTATGTATTATGAAAATAATAAATGGAAAGAAGAAAAAATAAAAAACATAGATGGTGATATAATTTCTATAGAAGAGGAAAAAAACGGAAATATTTGGGTAACAACTTATTATAATGGTGTTTTTTATTTGAAAAAAAATAATAAGAATTCAAAAATTATAGAAGAGCAATATGACTTTTTTCGTTATGATACCAGTCATAATTTACCGTCATTAAGATTAAATGAAGTTTACAGAATAAACAATGAAATTTATTTTGCCACTCGTCGTGGTTTTTATAAATTTGATAATAAAAAAGAAAAATTTTTTTCAACAAATAAATTTGGAGATTATAAAAAGCCAATAGCAAGAGTTTTTGAAATGAAAAACGGTGATATATGGGCAGATGGTAATAAAATATTTAAAAAGAAAAAAAATGGTTCTTATTTTATAGATTATTTATTTTCTAAGCGTTTGCCAAAAATGTTAATGACTTCAATGTATGAAATGAATAAGAATATTTTCTTTTTTGGAGCTGTTGATGGTTTATATTTTTATGATAAAAGAAAAGATCTTAGAAAATTTCCAGTATATAATGCTTTAATTAGGAAAGTTGTTTGTGGGAAAGATAGTGTTTTATTTATGGGAACAAACTATGTTATAAAAAATGATTCTGTTTTATCTCCGGTTTTGAAACAAAATGAAAATTTAATTCCTATTTTAAGTTATGAAAACAACACTTTAAATTTCAATTATTCTGCTCCATTTTTCGAAGGAGAAGAAGAATTAAAATATTCTTATAAATTAGATGGATTTGATAAAAGATGGTCCGAATGGAAAAAAGAAACAAAAAAAGAATATACTAATTTATACGAAGGTAAATATATTTTTAAAGTTAGAGCAAAAAATATTTATGATGAAATAAGTATTTTTGCAAAATATAAATTTGAAATTTTACCTCCATTGCACAGAACAAATTTTGCTTATTTTATATATTTAATTTTATCTGTAATTTTCATTTTTTTTATTTTGAAATTTTATACAAAACGTTTAAAAGTTCAAAATAAAAATTTAGAAAAAATAGTAAAAAAACGAACAAAAGAAATTAGAGAAAGAAACGAAGAATTGAAAATACAAAAAAAAGAGATTCTTTCGAAGAATACAGAATTAGAGCAGCAAAAAGAAGAAATTTTAACACAAGCAGAAGAATTATTAGCTGTAAATTCTGAATTAGAAAAACTTTCTCTTGTGGCAAGTAAAACAGATAATGCAGTAATTATTTTTGATAAAAATTATAATTTGGAATGGATAAATAAAGGTTTTAGTAAAATTTATGGATATAGTAATGAAGAATTTATTAGCAAAAAAATAAATATAATAAAAGACAGTCATAATTCTGAAATAGAAAATCTTTTGGAAGAGTGTATAAAAAAAAGAAATTCTGTTTTTTATAGAACCATTAATTATACAAAAAAAGGAAAAGAAATTTGGATACATACAACATTAACACCTATTTTTAATGAAAAAGGCAATTTAATAAAATTGATAGCAGTGGAAACTGATATTACTGACATAAAAAAAGCACATAATAAAATCTCATTGCAAAATAAAAAGATAGAATCAAGTTTAAGTTATGCCAGAACGATACAAAAATCTGTTTTACCAATAGAGCAAGAGATGAAAAAATATTTTGATTTTTTTATTTTTTTTCTTCCAAAAGATGTTGTTTCCGGAGATTTTTATTGGTTAACAGAATTGAAAATTTTATCGAAAACTTTTGTTTTTGTTGCTGTTGTTGATTGTGTAAAAAATGGTCCTTTTATGAGTGTTATTGGCAGTCGTTTATTAAACGAAATTATTAGAGAAAAAAAGGTCATAGATACTGCAGAAATATTAGAACTTTTAGACTTAGGTATAAAAAAATTTCTTAGACAAGAGAAAACACAAAATAAAGACAATATGAATTTATGCTTATGTAGGTTTGAAAAAATAAAAAATAAAAAAACTAAAGTAAATTTTTCCGGAGCGAAAAGACCTTTATTTTTCTTTGATTTTAATAAAAATATTGTTGAAATATTAAAACCAGACAGATATTCTGTGGGAGGAGCAAAAAGAAATAAAAAATTAGATTTTTCTGTTCAGGAAGTAATTTTACAAAATAATGATATTATATATTTAACAACTGACGGTTATATAGACCAAAATAATTTAAAAAGACAACGTTTTGGAACCAGACAGTTTTCTATTCTTTTAGAAAGAATTTCTAAAAATTCATTAGAAAAACAAAAACAAATAATGGAAAAAGAACTTTCTAAATGGCAAGAAAATGAAAAACAAGGAGATGATATTATTATTATGGGAATAAAAAATTTTATTTTATAAAATAAAAAAAAATCATTAAAATTTTGACATTTTTTTGAAAAAAAATTTTTTTTCAATTATAAAAAATCATTAAAATTTTTCAATTTTGATTTTTTAAATTATAGATATATCATCTAAATTTATTAAAAAATTGAAAAATTTTCCTTATAGGTTTTAAATAAATTGTATAAAATGGAAGTTTTAAATTATTTATTTTCCATGCTTTTTTATCTTCTTTATTTGCAATAATTCTATTTTTTATACTTGCATTACTTTTTCCTCCAACACGCATTTTTACTATTATTTCTGGTAAATACTGTGTAGAAATACAATTTTTGTATAAAAATCTTAGCATTAATTCGTAGTCTGCAGAAATTTTTAAATCTAAATTAAATTTACCAAATTTCTTATAAATTTCTTTTTTTACAAAAAAAGTCGTATGAGCAGGCATCCATCCAAATTCAAAAAGTTTTCTTTGAAATTTTTGCGATCTCCAATAACGAATAATTTTATTTGTGTCATTAAAATCTACATAAAATAAATCTCCATAAAGAGAATCCGTAGGATTTTTTTTAAATGATTTTACTACATTTTCTATCACATGTTCATTAAAAAAAAAATCATCTGAATGAAGAAAACATATAATATCTCCATTAGAATTTTCTATTCCTTTATTCAATGCGTCATAAATACCATTATCTTTTTCGCTAATAATTTTAAAAATATTTTTTTCATATTTCTTTATTTTCTCTAAAGTTTTATCTGTAGATTTTCCATCTATAATAATATGTTCTATATTCTTATATGTTTGGTTTTCAATAGATTGTAAATTATTTTCTATAGTTAAAGCACTGTTAAATGTTGCTGTAATTATGCTAACTTTCATAATATTTTTCGTTCACGAACTTCTTTTACTGGATTTCCTTGATAAATTGTATAAGCTTTTAAATTTTTATTTGCCACAGAATTTACACTCAAAACAGAATGTGAAAAACAAATTACATTTGGACATACAAAAGATTTTGCACCTATCCAAACGCCATCTTCTATAATAATTTTTCCTGTAATTAAATCGAAACTTTCCTTTTTAAAATTATGATTTCCACAAAGCAAAATTGCTCCCTGAGAAATACAAACATTATTTCCAATTTTAATAAAATCTAAGTTATCTATCCAAACATTTTCTCCTATCCAAACATTATTTTTTATTTCTAATTTCCATGGATATTTTATATTTACACAAGGTTTTATCAGAACGTTATTACCAATTTTTGAACCAAAAATTTTCAATAAAAAAATTTTTAATTTATAAAATGGAAAAAAAGAACTTTTAAAAATTATTGCATTTAAAAAATACCAAGTGCTATTTTTTAAAAAATTTGCTCCAACTTTAAAAAAAGAATTATCAAATTTTGATAGATCAACTTTTTTCATAAAAAATTATTTTAAATTTTTATATTAAAATTTCCAAATTCAAAAACCATTTGTTTTCCACCTAAAAGTTTTATTTTCTAAACCAATAAGGTCTATTATTCTATCTACAACTGTAAAAGCTAAATCATCTATAGTTTTAGCTTTACTATAAAACGATGGTGATGCCGGACAAATTATGCCTCCACTTAAAGTTATTTTCCTCATATTTTCTATTTGAATTAAGTTTAACGGCATTTCTCTTGTAATTAATATTAATTTTTTTCTTTCTTTTAAAATTACGTCTGCTGTTCGTGTGATTAAATCGTTTGAAATTCCAGAAGCAATGCGTCCGAGAGTTCCCATAGAACAAGGACAAATTACAAAAGCATCGTAAACAGAGGAACCAGAAGCAAAAGGAACAAAAAAATTGTCATTTTTATAAATTGGAAAATTAAATTTATTAAAAACATCTTCTCCCATTTCCTGCAAACAAACATCTTTCGCATTCTTAGAAAAAATTAATGAAATATCTTTCGTTTGTTTTTTTAACTTTACAAGATTTTCCAGTAATAATTTTGCGTAAATTATTCCACTTGCTCCGGTAACTGCTACTACTATTTTCATAATTTATAAAAAAAATTTTTTCAAATAAAAATTTTTTTTATAAATTATGAAAATAAAAAATTTTTATAAAAAAAAATTGCTTTTTTTGAAAAAAAAAAATTAAATGTTTTTATTAAAAACTAAAGGTACAGCAAAAATTTCAGATTATGTGCAGATAAGAAATGATGATTTTATTTTAATAGCTCTTTTCCCCATAAAAAATTCGGAAAAAAATTTATGCAAAATTTTTAAAAAAGAAGAAATAAAAAAAATAAAAGAGAAAATTTCTAATGTAAAATTTGGAAAACTAGAGAAAATTTAATTTGAATTTCAAAAAATGGAAGTTACTGTTCTTATTGTTTCCAGAAATGAGGAAAAACATATTTTGAATTGCATAAACTCTATAGAAAAACAGTTTTCACATAATGATTGGGAATTGATTTTTATCGATGGAATTTCTCAGGATAAAACAAAAATAATAGCAAAAAATTATCTTGAAAAAGAAGCAAAATATAAGTTCAAAATTTTTGATAATGAAAAAAAAATTTTAAGTGCTGGTTGGAATATCGGCATAAAAAATGCAAAAGGAAAATATATTATTCGTCCGGATGCTCATGCAACACTTGAAAAAAATTATATAAATAAAGCATTAGAAATTTTAAAAAATAATTTAGAGATAGCGGTTGTTGGTGGAATTTTAATAACTAAAGCAAAAGGTTTTTGGGGTGATATTATAAAAAATGCACTCATTACAAAAGTTGGTGTAGGAAATTCTTCCTTCAGAACAGGAGCAAAAAGTTCTTATCAAGATACTGCTGTTTACGGTTTATATAAAAAAGAAATTTTTGATAAAGTTGGTTTTTTTAATGAAAATTTAAAAAGGCATCAAGATACAGAATTTCACCAGCGAATAAAAGAAAAAAAATTTAAATTCTGGTTGCAAAATGACATCAAAGCAAATTATTTTTGTAGGAATAGCATTTATAAATTGTTAAAACAAATGTTTCAAATTGGAAGATATTTACCTGATTTAATAAAAGTTGGTCAGCCGAAAAGTATTAAAATCAGACATTTTGCTCCTTTTGGATTTTACTTTTTTTTATTTATTAATTTAATAATTGGAAAAATATTTGAAATAAATTTTTTATTAAAATTTTCATTTTTTGTTTTTATTTTTTATATTTCTGTGATTTTCATTGGAATTTTACAATTTTTAATAAAAGAAAATAAATTTAAAATTCAAAATTTATTGTTAATTTTTATTATTCCGTTGATGCATTTATTTTATGGTCTTGGTTTTTTTATCGGTTTAATTCGTTTGAAATTTTAAATTAAAAAAAATTTTTTTATAAAAAAAATGAATTAATTTTGAAAATTATTTTAAATTTAAATTTAAAAAATTATGTCAAAAATCAAAATTGGAATTAACGGTTTTGGTAGAATTGGAAGAAACGTTTTTAAAATTGCTTTTGAAAAGAAAGATTTAGAAATCGTTGGGATTAATGATTTAACAAGTACAAAAATTCTTTCTCATTTGTTAAAATATGATTCTACTCAGGGAAAATTTAATGGCAATGTTTCTTACGAAGAAAATTATATTATTGTAAATGAAAAGAAAATAAAAGTTACTTCCGAACGAAATCCTATTAATATTTTTTGGGAAAAAACTCCGGACATAATCATAGAAGCGACAGGCATTTTCAGAGAACGAGAAAACGAAAAGGGTGGTTACGGAGACCATTTGAAAAATGGTGCAAAAAAGGTAATTCTTACTGTTCCGTCTAAGGATAAAATTGATAATATGATAGTTCTTGGCGTGAACGATGACGATTTACGTGATGAAGATACTTGTGTTTCTAATGCTTCTTGCACAACAAATTGTCTTGCTCCGATAGTGAAAATTCTAAATGATAAATTTGGAGTTGTGAGTGGTTTTATGAACACTATTCATGCTTATACAAACGACCAGAATATTTTAGATTCTCCTCATTCTGATTTAAGACGTGCAAGGTCTGCTGCTGTTTCACAAATTCCAACAACAACAGGTGCAGCAAAAGCTGTAGGAAAAATAATTCCTGAAATGAAAGGAAAATTAGACGGTATGGCTGTTAGAATTCCAATACCAACAGGTTCTCTTGTTGATTTGGTTGTCAATCTTAAAAAAGAAGTAACTAAGGAAGAAATTAATTTAGAGATAAAAAAAGCTGCTGAAAATGAAATGAAAGGAATTTTAGAATATACTGAAGACCCTATAGTTTCTGTTGATATTATAAATAATCCGCATTCTTCTATTTTTGATGCTCAGAGTACTATGGTTATTGGAAAAATGGTTAAAGTTTTGTCTTGGTACGATAATGAATGGGGATATTCTGCTCGTGTGGTAGATTTAATTTATAAATTAATGCCAGATAATTAAGAATTAGGAGATTTTTAAAAAAAAAAATTTCTTAAAATATTAAAATAAATTAAAAAAAAACTTGAAAATTTTTCAAAATTTTCAAGTTTTTTTAATTGAAATTTTGGACGATTTTTGAAAAAAAATTTGGTTATCTAACCTTTTTGTGATGGGAGTTTTTTTTACAAAAAAATTGTGAAA
>JAOZVH010000036.1 GCA_029938235.1 Bacteroidales bacterium | reverse complement strand
AATTTTTAAATAAAAAAAATTTTTTCAAAAATCGCCCAAAATTTTAATGTTTTTTTAATTGAAAATTAATTAATAAAATTCTAATTAAAAAAATTTACAAATAAATATAATGGTAAATTAATTTTTCATTTTTCTTTGAAGAATAATTAAAAAGAATTTTTTTATTTTATAAAAATATTTATAATAATGTATTATAAATGATTAAATAATTTTAATTCATTAAATAATTATGGAAAATTTAAAAAAAAATGAAATTTCTTTTAGAAATGTTACTTATCAAGACATTAAAAAAATTGTTGATATAAAGAAAAAATATAATTTTTCAAAGTTTGAAAAATGGTTTTCTTATATTTATGAAATTAATAAGGACGAAGAGATTTTAATGTTAAATTTGATAAAAAATAATAGGCTTTATTTGCAAAGTTTTAATGAAGAACAGTTAAAAGCTTCTTTTATAATTCCCATATTATTTAGAGTGAATTTCATTTTTAACGACATAAGAGATTGGTATGAATATTCAATTTCGGCAAAAATAAACGGTGTTTTACTTAAAGGAAGACCATATTTTATGATTGCAAAAGGTGATTTTTTTCCGGAAAAACCTTATTTTTTTATACAGGAATTTAAACGCTCAAACACAAATTCTGACCCAGAAATTCAATTGATAGCAGAAATAATTGTTGCTATGAAAATTAATAAAAGAAAAAAATTACATGCTTGTTATATATTAGGTAGAAATTGGTTCTTCGTTATTTTAGAAAAATTAAAATCTGAAAGTTACGAATATTTTGTTTCTGAAAGTTTTGATTGTCTTAAAATCAAGGAGTTAAAACAAATTTATATAAATTTACAAGCTGTTAAAGTATTATTTTGTAATTAATGAAAATTTTTTAACGAGGAATAATTTTATTTAAGCATTTTTTCATTTCTCATTAAAAATTTTATCATTATTAAATTGTTTTAGTTTAGCATATCTTAAAAACGTTGCATGTGCAGAAATTATTGAAATTACAAAACCATAATATCCGTCGAGGAAACCTAATTTTAAAAAATAATGTCTCAGAAACTTCCAAAATGGTTTTACTATAATTTGAAAAATGTTCGTTTTTTTACCTTTTTTCGAAAGAACTTTTGCTCTAATTTCTGAAAACTTATCTATTTGTTGTATATGCTCGCTTATTTTATAATAGGAATAATGCATTAAATCTCCTTCCAAAAAACCAATTTTTGATTTTTTTTCCAATTCATATTTATCATGTGGATTTTCTCCTGCCCATTTTCCTTTTTCTTTATTCCAAAGTCTTAATTTTTTATCTGGATACCATCCAGAATATTTTATCCATTTTCCACAATAATTTGTCATACGATTAAAAATATAACCGTCATTAAAAAAATTTTTTTTCGCTTCAATTATTGATTTTTTTAAACTTTTTGATAAGGCTTCATCAGCATCTAAGGATAAAACATATTTATATTTTGCATATTTTATTGCTTCGTTTTTTTGTTCTATGTGTCCATAAAAAACATTTTGATAAAATTTTGCTTTGTATTTTTTACAAATTTCCTCTGTTTTATCGGAGGAATAAGAATCTAAAATAACTATTTCGTCAGCAACACCTTCCAATGATTTTAAACATCGTCCTATGTTTTTTTCTTCGTTATATGTTATAATTACGGCGGAAATTTTCAATTTATAAAATTTTATTTTAAATAATTTAATTCTTTCATTTCATTTTCATCTTTTGCTACCATATAAAAGAACCAAATAAAATATTCATTGTAAAAGAGTTTCCTTCTAAGTTTGTTCCATTTTTATTAAAATATTCAACAAAATTATATCTTCCTGAAAATCCGATATAAAAATTATTTGCAAAATTATAACGATAAGTCAAACCTGTATTTAGATTGAGACATTCTGTCCATTTTGCATTATTTTTTTCATCAACATATTTAGTGGTATTTTTTACCACTCTAATTCCGTCATATGCAATTCCAAAATCTAAAAATAAAATATTATTTTTTATTTTTAAAATTCTCCTTTTGTATTCCATTCCAACATAAACATTAAAAAAATTATCAACATTTATTAAACTGTCTTCGTAAATTACATTGTAACTTTCTTTTGATTGAGCAATTCCAAAATCACCAGCTAAAAGAAGAACATTTTTCTCACCTTCTATTCCAATTTGAAAACCTAATGAAGTGTGATTTCCAAATAATTTTAAATTATCTGTTGGAATCCATTGTCCAAAATGAAATGCTATATTTCCTTTTGGATAAATATTAATTTTATCTGTTTTTTTGTTATAAAATTTCCTTAATTTAGAATTTTTAAATTTTTCATTTTGCAAATGAATGAAAAAAGAATCTACTTTATTTTGATACAAATAACAAAAAGCATAAGAAATGCTGTCTTTACTAATATTTTTGGAAACTTCATTTGCAATATTTTTTGTAAAAATATCATATTCTCCACCTATTGGAACAAAACCAAAATAACCTTTTGCTTCCTGATAAATCAAAAAAAACTGAGCCTCTTCAAGAAAATCTACTCTTTCTTTGTAAAGCAAAGCATAATCTACAACAGATTTATTATATATATTTTCCGAAAATTGATTTTTTGCTAAATTTAATAAAATTTTTGTTCTAAAAATTGCCTCATTAATTGTACATTTTTTTTCCCAATATTCAAGAACTTTCAATGCAGAATCTATTTTATTTGGATAATAATCCATTATCAAATGCATACAATTATAACTAATAACTTCATAATCTGGTAAAGATTTAGTCATTTTATTTTTTAAATTCAAATCTTTTTCCTGAGAAAAAACAAAAGAATTTAAAAATAAAAAAAATATAAAATATTTCATATGGTTAAAAAAATTTAATTACAAATTTATAAAAAAACGTAAAAAATTTTACATTTTATTAAAAAAATTTTTTTTTTCATTTTTTAATTTTAAATTTAAAATAAAAAAATTACATTTCGCAAAATTTATATAATTTTTTATAAAAAATGACAGATAAAATTAATCATGAATGTGGAATAGCATTAATTAGATTGCGTAAACCTTTGGAATTTTACCAACGTAAATATGGCACTTGGATGTATGGTTTGCAAAAATTGTATCTTTTAATGGAAAAACAGCACAATAGAGGACAGGACGGAGCAGGAGTTGTAAATTTGAAATTAAATTCTGAACCGGGGACACCTTATATTTTTCAAAAACGTTCTAATGAAAGCGAACCTATAAAAGATGTTTTTTCAAAAATTAATAAGCATTTTACTAAAAAGTTAAATAATAATAAAAGTAAATTTAAAAATATAAAATGGGTTCAAAAATATTTGCCTTTTTCTGGCGAACTATTCTTAGGACATCTTCGCTACAGTACTTTTGGAAAAAATAATATAGAAAATGTGCATCCGGTTATGCGTCAAAATAATTGGAAATCGAGAAATCTTGTGCTTGCAGGAAATTTTAATTTGACAAATGTAGATGAATTATTTTCTGAATTAATAAATTTCGGACAACACCCAAAAGATTATTCGGATACTGTTACTATTTTAGAAAATATTGGACATTTTCTTGACGAAGAAAATAAAGAACTTTTTAGAAAATACAAAGAGGAAAATTTTTCTAATAAAGATATTTCGCCTTTAATAGAAAAAAATATAGATATTCCTAAAATTTTAATTAATTCCTCAGAAAAATGGGACGGCGGCTATGTGATAGCAGGAATTATTGGACACGGTGATACTTTTGTAATGCGAGACCCATCAGGAATACGTCCTGCTTTTTATTATGACGATGATGAGATTCTTGTGGTTGCTTCTGAAAGACCTGTTATTCAAACTGTTATGAATAAATTGACAAGCCAAATTAAGGAAATTCCTCCTGCTTCGGCATTAATTATAAAAAAGAATGGGAAAACTTATTTAAAAGAAATCAAGAAAAAATTAGAAAAAAAATCTTGCTCTTTCGAAAGAATTTATTTCTCCCGCGGAGGCGATAAGGATATTTACAAAGAAAGAAAAAAACTTGGAAAATTAATAGTTCCCCAAATTATTAAAAGTATTAATAATGATTTTGAAAATACAGTTTTTTCTTTCATTCCAAACACTGCAGAAACATCTTTTTATGGTATGATGCAAAGTTTAGAAAAAAAATTAAAGATACAGAAAAAAGAAAAAATTTTAAATTTAAAAGATGATTTTTCTGAAAAAAATATAGATAAAATTCTTTCTGTAAATTTGAGGGTTGAAAAAATTGCCATTAAAGACATTAAATTAAGAACATTTATTACAGAAGACAGCTCCAGAGACGATTTAGTTTCTCATGTTTATGATACAACTTATGGAGTTATAAATGAAAATGTTGATAATCTTGTAATTATAGATGATTCTATAGTCAGAGGAACGACTTTGAAAAAAAGTATTTTGAAAATTTTAAATAGGCTTTCGCCGAAAAAAATAGTTATCGTTTCTTCTGCTCCGCAAATTCGTTACCCAGATTGTTATGGAATAGATATGGCTAATTTAGAAGATTTTGTTGCTTTTCGAGCAGTCATAGAAATGTTGAAAGATGATGAAAAAACAGAAATTATTAATAATGTTTATATAAAATCTAAAAAACAAGAAAAATTCTCAAAGGAAAAAATTGTAAATTATGTAAAAGAAATTTATGAACCTTATTCTGCAGAAGAAATTTCAAAAAAAATAGCTGAAATTCTTAAGCCTAAAAAATTTAATTCCCAATTGGAAATAATTTTTTCTTCCGTAGAAAATTTGCACGAAGCAATTCCAAATCATCTGGGAGACTGGTATTTTACAGGAAATTACCCAACACCAGGGGGAAATAAAGTTGTAAATAATGCTTATATAAATTTCTATGAAGGTAGAAAAGTAAGAGCTTATTAATTTTTTTAATGTGAATGAATAATTTAAAAAATTCCTCATTCACATTAAAAATTATTATTAATCTAATTCAAAGCTTGAAAAAGCATATTTCTTTTTTTGCTGTGCATATATAAAAAATAGGTCTTCTTTCTGAAAAATTAATCTTGGTGATGTTGAAAAATTTTTCAATTTTTTTGTAAAAAGTTCATATTTTTCATAACTTCCATCACTAAATAAAGTTAATATAACAGCAGAAGCAGAAAAAGGTTTATAGATTGAATTTTTCTTAATAGCTTTTATTTTGTTTGGATTTTTTACATTAAGATTTTTTGGGTGGTCGTTAAAAATAATTCTTAATTTATTATCTTTATTTGTAACAAAATAAGATGAATAATAAAAATTATCATTAGAACTGTATTGATTTTTAGGAATTTTAACAACCCAATCAATATCATTTTCTTCGTTTACGTGAACAGATAATAAATCATTACAAAAATTATAATTTATATTTTTTACGCTTTTTGAACTTTTTCCCGTAATTATTTTTACATTAGTAAATTTATTCTCAGCAAGAAATATAATTGTTCCATCTTGTAAAAAATTCACATCACCAATTCCATAACTAAACCATTGATTTTCATTCTCTCCATTTCGTTCATTTTCAAAAGATTCTAAAAATTTTTTATCCTTAGAAAAATTTTTAAATATCTTTTTTTCTATTTTTTCTGTTTCATTACTAATTTTTATATAAAAAACACCTGCGAATTTAGAGCCAGATTTTTTTGTTGCAAAAGCAAAAATATGTACATTATCTTCTGTATCTATTCCAAAACTTAAATTTTCTGGTTTAAATTTAGTGTCATCTATCAAAAAACTATTGAACTTAAAAGATTCCGCATTATAAGAAAGAAAAATTTGGTCAAATTTTTCTTTTTTAACATTTCTGCTTGGACGTTTAGTTTTTCGTCTTTTTGAGATTTTTTCTGCAGAAATAGAAAAATAAATATTTCCTTTTTCACTTACTTTATAATCATTTACTTTAAATCTTCTATCTTGCAAAGGAAATTTTAATGCTCTTCCAAAAACTTCCTTCATATCTCCGTCTATAATTTTCACCGTATAAGGTTCTTTATCATATTTGTCTTCATAAGTATCATAAAAGAAAACAACAATTTTAGATTTATCTTCTGTTAATTTGAAATTAAAACCATCTTTTTTATCATTGTATAATGATAATTCACCGACACTTTTAAATGAACCCTGAGCTTCGCCACTTGGAGAAATTTTTTGCAAATAAAGAACATTTTTTTGAATTTCTGTATCTTTAGCAGAAGTAAAAAGAAGTAAATTGCCATTTAAATAAAAAATATTTTCAAATTTCGGCTTTATATCCATTACTTTTGGCATTTCAAATTCCCAAATTGTATCTAAATTCAACTCTTCAAGATCGTACCTTTCCAAACGAATAAGATTTGGATGTTTTTCACTTACATTTTTCCAAGAAACGGTATAAAAATAATTTTCGTCAGAACCAATAATTTTCTGAGGTAATTTTTTATTTTCTAATTTTCTCATAGAACCAATTTCTAATTCTGGAGTCTGAGAAAAATAAAAATTAAAATTTAAAATTAAAATTAAAATTAAAAACAATATTCTATTCATTTTTTTTAAAAATTTAAAAATTAAAATTTAAAAATAGTATAAAAATTATAAAAAAAATTTTTGATTTTTTAATTTCAAATGTTAAAAAATTTTTTTTCAAAAATCGTCCAAAATTTCAATAATTTTTAATTTCAAATTAAAAAAAAATTTTTTTTTAATCGTCCAAAATTTTAATATTTTAAAAAAATCTTAAAACAACATTGGAAGATTTTTTTAACACCAATGTTTCGACATCACAAAATTATATATTTATTTACAATATTTGTGTTTTACTGCTTTTAGAATTACGAAAATTTGTTTTAAATGTTCAATATCCAAACTATCGAAAGCTTTCGATTCGTGATATTTATATTTAGATGCATTAATTTTTTCAATTACAATAAAAAACCAAAATCTACCAATATTATATGCACCTCTCATTTTATTTATTTTATTATTTTCTATGGCAACAGCCATTTGTGCAAATAATTGTCCTCTTGGGTGTTTTGATAAAGAAGAAGATTTTTTAAATTCTTGAATAAAAAAATAGGGTCTTTCTGGATTTTTTTTTCCGCTTGCTATCATAAAATCTAAATTCCCTTTTAATTCATGTCCATTAATAATTCCTTTTATTTCTTCTTGAAACCATTCACGATAATTATCTCCATAAAAATTAATTCTATTTAAAAGAGGAATATTAAAATGTAAAGATAATTGTAACTCAGAATAAAAATCTATATAATAAAAATTGTTTTTTATTAAATTTCTTAGAATTTCTTCATTAAATTTATTAATTTCATATTTAAAATCAAACCATTCTTTAAAAACTTCTTGACTTTGAATTTGGTCAAATTCAGCTATTTCATTTAAAATTTTAAATGAAATATCTGAAAAAACATAAGATTTTTTTGTCATAACTTTTTTTTTATAAACGTTAAAAAATTTAAAAAAATTATATTTTTCGAAAATTTTTTAATTTCAAAATAAAAAAAATTTTTTCAAAAAAACGCCCAAAATTTTAACATTTTTTATTTTGAAATTAAAAAATATTTTTTTTTCAAAATTCGTAAAAATTTTAATAATTAAAAAAAAACTCCAATTTTAAAAAAAATTTTTTCTTTAAATTGCCGATTTTATGAAAAATTTTTTTAAAATTAAATTTACTTTGCAAAATTAATTGTTCTCATTTCTCTTATGACAGTAATTTTTACTTGCCCAGGATATGTCATTTCATTTTGTATCTTTCTTGCTATTTCATAAGATAAAATTTCTGATGCTTTATCGCTAATTCTTTCGCTGTTTACTATAACTCTTAGTTCTCTTCCGGCTTGTATTGCGTAAGCTTTTGAAACACCTTTATATGATAAAGCAATTTCTTCTAAATCATTTAATCTCTTTATATATGCTTCTTCTAACTCTCGTCTTGCTCCGGGTCTGGAGCCAGAAATAGAATCACAAATTTGTACTATTGGTGAAATTAAATATTTCATTTCAATTTCTTCGTGATGCGAACCAATTGCATTGCAAACTTCTGCTTTTTCTTTGTATTTTTTTGCTAATTTCATACCAAGAATTGCATGTGTTAATTCCGGAGAATTATTAGGAACTTTTCCAATATCGTGCAATAATCCAGCTCTTTTTGCAAGTTTTACATTCAATCCCAACTCAGATGCCATAATTGCACATAAATTAGCAGTTTCTTTGGAATGTTGCAATAAATTTTGTCCGTAAGAAGAACGATATTTCATCTTTCCAATTAAGCTAATTAGTTCTGGATGTAAACCATGTATGCCAAGTTCTATGGCTGTTCTTTTCCCTTCATCTAAGAGATCATTTGAAATTTGTTTTTTCGTCTTTGCAACAATATCTTCTATTCTTGCAGGATGTATTCTTCCATCTACAACTAATTGATGTAAAGATAAACGAGCAATTTCTCTTCTTATAGGGTCAAAACCAGATAAAATTATAGCTTCTGGAGTGTCATCAACAATAAATTCTATTCCTGTAGCAGCTTCTAAGGTGCGAATATTTCTTCCTTCTCTACCTATTATTCTACCTTTAATTTCTTCATTTTCAAGATGGAAAACTGTTACAGAATTTTCTATTGCTTTTTCTGATGCAACTCTTTGTATAGTTTGCACTATTATTTTCTTAGCTTCTTTATCAGCAATAATTTTTGCTTCTGTTATAGTTTCATTAATAAATGAAACTGCTTCAGTTCTTGCTTCATTTTGCAATATCTCTACTAATTCATTTTTAGCTTCTTTTTTGCTAATGCCAGAGATATCTTCTAATTTTGTTGTTTGCTCATCAAAAATTACTTTGATCTCGTTCTCTTTTTTTTCTAAGACTTCATTCCTTTTGAAAATTTCCTTTTTAAAAACTTCTAAGTGTTTTTTTTTTGTTTCACTTTCTTTTTTAGAAAAATCTAGCTCTTTTAATTTTCTATTTAAATCTTCTCTGCGTTGCATTAAAAGATTTTCTTTTTGTTTTACTTTGTTTTCAAAGTTCAAAAGTTTAGCATTCTTATCAAGAATAATTTTTTCATGCTCAGCTCTAAGTTCAAGAAACTTTTCTTTAGCTTGTAAAATTTTATTTTTTTTAGAAATTTCTGCTTGTGCTAGAATAGAATTTGCTTTTTCTATAGTTTTTTCTGCTTCGTTTTTTAAATTTTCAGAAGATAAAGAAATTTTTTTTGCATCCTTTTTTGCTTTGTTCAAAAGTTCATTATGCTCAATATTTATCTTCTTCTTTTTTAAAAAAAAAGCAATTATAAAACCTCCCAATAGGGATAAAATTGATATTATTATATCAGATATTATATTCATATAAATAAATAAATTCGATTTTTTATTAAAAAAATCGCGATATTAAAAAAAAAATTTTTTTTAATATATTAAAAAAAATTTATAATTATAAAATAAATTCAAAAATATTTCAAATTTAAAAGCCCAAAATTAAAAAAAAAATTGAATATGAAAAACTATTTTATTCATTTTTTCTCAGAAATTTATCTATATTTTTATTAATTTCATTGATCTCTTCGAAAAAAGGTAAAATATCAACTTCCTTTTCAATCTTTAACATTTTTGTTGCAAAATGCAAAGAAGTCATAGCTATACAATCATAATTATCTATATTTTGGAAGTTTGCTTTTTTATATCTTGCAATTTTTTCGTTGATTATTTTAGCGGCTTTTCTTATCATAACTTCTTCTTCAACTTTTATTTTCATTGGATAATATCTACCGCCTATATGTATATTTATAGAAATTTTTTCTTTCATATTATTATAAATTTAATAGAGAAATACATTTATCTATTTCACGTAAAATTTCATTAATTTTTTTTTTGCTTTCTTTGACATCTTTTGTTGATGCTGTAAAAGTTTTTGTAAATTTTAAATTATTATATTTTTTAGATAAATTTTCTATTTTTTCTTCTTTTTTTCTCAGCCTTTGAACTAAATATTCATTTTTTTCTAATAATTCGTCTTTTTCTTTACGTAATTCATAATATAAAAAAATCACTTTTTTAATTTTTTCTTTCATTATTTGAATAATGATATTTTGTTCATCTGTCATTTTTTAATTTTTTGATTTGAAAATTATTCTTTTAAAGCAAATTAAATAAAAACGTCGTTTTCCAAAAAAAATTTTCCGTAAAAACAAGGTTTTTTTAATAATTATTTCAAAAAAAATTTTCCGTAAAAACAAGGTTTTTTTAATAATTATTTCAAAAAAAAATTTTCCGTAAAAACAAGGTTTTTTAATAATTATTTCAAAAAAAAATTTTCCGTAAAAACAAGGTTTTTTTAATAATTATTTCAAAAAAAATTTTCCGTAAAAACAAGGTTTTTTTAATAATTATTTCAAAAAAAAATTTTCGTAAAAAACGCCAAAATTTTTAATTTTTATTTCAACCAAAATTTTTTTACATCGCTTTAGGAACATTTATTCCAAGCAAAGTAAAAGCGTCTTTTATAATTTCAGAAACTTTTTTTGATAAAAAAAGTCTAAAATTTTTCAAAAAAATATTTTTTTCTTTTAAAATTGGAATTTTTTGATAAAATTGATTGTATTCTTTTACAATGTCATAAACATAATTTGCAATTAATGCAGGACTGTAATTTTTTCCAGCTTCAAAAATTACTTTTGGATAATTATTAATTTTTTTTAAAATTTCTTTTTCTTTTTCATTTAATTTCAAATTTGTATTTATTTCTGACATAGAAAAATTTTCCTTTTCTAAATTCCTAAAAATAGAATTTATGCGAGCATAAGTATATTGAATAAATGGAGCAGTATTTCCATTAAAATCTATGCTTTCTTTTGGGTCAAAAGAAATATTTTTCTTAGGGTCAACTTTCAAAATAAAATATTTTAAAGCTCCCAAAGAAGTAATTTCATAAATTTCCTTTTTTTCTTCTGTCGTAAAATCATTTAATTTATCAAGTTTTTCAGAAATATTTTTTGCCATTTCAAACATTTCTTTCATTAAATCATCAGCATCTACAACTGTACCTTCTCTGGATTTCATTTTTCCATCAGGTAATTCTACCATTCCGTAAGAAAAATGTTTAAGATTTTTTACGTAAGAAAAATTTAATTTTTCTAAAATTTTGTACAAAACTTTGAAATGATAATTTTGTTCATTTCCAACAACGTAAATCATTTTTTCAAAATCATAATCCTCAAAACGAAGATTTGCTGTGCCAATATCCTGAGTAATATATACAGAAGTTCCATCTGAACGTAGTAAAATTTTATCGTCTAATTTATCTTTTTTCAAATCTACCCAAATGGAATTATCATTTTTTTGAAAAAAAATATTTTTATTTAAAGCATCTAAAACTATTTTTTTACCTCTAAGGTAAGTTTCTGATTCATAATATATTTTATCAAAATAAATCCCCATTTTTTTATAAGTTTCATCAAAACCTTTGTAAACCCAGTTATTCATTTCTCTCCAAATATCAATTATTTCTTTATCATTATTTTCCCATTTCCTTAGAATTTCTTGTGCCTCTAAAAGAATTTTAGCATTTTTTTTTGCTTCTTTTTCCGGAACTCCATTTTCCAACATTTCTGCAACTTCTTTTTTATATTCTTTTTCAAAACGAACATAATATTTCCCAACAAAATGGTCGCCTTTTAAATTAGAATTTTTAGGATTTTTATTTTTACCAAATTTTTTCCAAGCTAATATAGATTTGCAAATGTGTATTCCTCTGTCATTTACGAGATTTACCATTTTAACATTTTTACCATTTGCCTTTAAAATTTGAGAAATAGAATAACCAAGTAAATTATTCCTAATGTGTCCTAAATGTAATGGTTTGTTAGTATTTGGAGAGGAATATTCTACTAAAATTGCTTTACTTTTTTCGTCAGTTTTTTTATGACCGAAATTTTTATTCTTAGAAATAGAATTTAAAAAACTTATCCAATAAAAATCAGAAATAAATAAATTCAAAAAACCGTTTACAACTTCAAAATCTTTAATTTCTTCCATTTTTGCAAATAAAAAACCACCAATTTCTTTTGCTGTTTCAAAAGCATTTTTTTTAGAAAACCTTAAAAAAGGAAAAACAACTATGGTAAAATCTCCTTTTAAATCTTTTCTTGTTGGCAAAACATTAACAATTTTTTCATTTACATTTTTTTTGTAAAGTTCTTTTATTGCTAATAAAGTGTTTTTTGCAATTAATTTTTCTAAAATCATTATTTTTATTTTTTTTGCAAAAAAAACATTTTTTTAATTTAAAAAAAATATCAATTTTACAAAAAAAAAATTTATGATATTAGAAAAAATACAAAAAAATCAAAAAATAATATTTTTAATAATTCCAATTATTGCATTTTTTTTATGGATAAAGATTTTTATTTTTTATGAAGGAGAAATGAAAATTTATGAAGATGAAAATTTTTTTTTTCAAAAAATATTAAATTTTTTTAAAGAAAATGATATTTTAAATATTTTATATTATATATCTTTTGTTTTACTTTTACTGCAAACTTTTTTTTTACAAAAATTCAATAGTGATTTTATTTTAATAAAAAATAAAACTTATTTACCGTCCATTTTTTTTATTACATTGATTATTTCTTGTCAAGACAATTTTTTTATTTCAAGTTTTTTTATTTCAAATTTATTTTTTTTATTTTCACTTAGAGCTTTAGCTTTTCAAACAAAAGAAAAAAATTTATTTGATAATTTTTTTTCTTCAGCTTTTTATTTATCCATAGCAAGTTTATTTTATCCTTATTTTATTTTCTATTTTTCAATAATTTTTTATACTTTAATTTCATTTAGAAGTTTCAACTGGCGAGAATGGATAGTTTCTTTATTAGGTTTTTTTCTACCTTATTTATTTGTGTTTGTTTATTTTCTTTTTAAAAATGACATTTCATTTATAGGAAATCATTTTGAATATTTAAAGAATATTAATTTTAATTTTAATATTAAAAATATTAAAATTTTACAAATTTTATTTTATTTTTCTTTAATTTTTTTAATTTTAAGTTCAATAATTTTTACAATTACAAATTTTCATAAATCAAAAATTTCAGAAAGAAAATTTTTTAAAATTTTAATTTTTTCAATTTTTGTAAGCACATTTATCTCTTTTTTTACAAATATAAATACATCTATTATTTTCATTTTTGCTGTTCCAAGTTCATATTTGATAAGTTATTATTTTTTATTTTTAAAAAAAAATTGGTGGAGTGATTTTCTTTTTTATATTTATGTAACATTTTTAATATTATTACAATTTTAAAAATTTTTTCAAAAAAACGTCCGAAATTTCATTGTTTTTTAATTTCAAAATAAAAAAATATTTTTCAAAAAACTCAAATATTTTAATGATTTTATAAAAAAAAATATTTTTCAAAAATCTCAAATATTTTAATGATTTTATAAAAAAAAATATTTTCCAAAAATCTCAAATATTTTAATGATTTATAAAAAAAAATATTTTTCAAAAAATGTATTTTTATTTTAATTTGCAATTTTTAATTTTATGGATGTAAGAAAAAATATTTTAAAGCGTTTTACTATAATTTATTATGTAGTTTTATTTTTGGGAATATCTATAATAGCAAAAGTTGTTTATATTCAATTTATCGAAGGAGAGAAATGGCGAAATAAAGCAAATACAATTACTAAGAAAGATATTATTATTCCAGCTAATCGTGGAGATATTTGTGCTGATGATTTTAGAGTTCTGGCTACTTCTGTACCTTATTATGAAATTCGTATGGATTTAAAAGCTGACGGTTTAACAGATAAGATTTTTTATAAAAATATAGATTCCCTTTCATTTTGTTTATCAAATTATTTTAAAGACAAATCGGAAAATCAGTATCTGCGAGAGTTAACAAATGCCAGAAAACAAAAAAAACGTTATCATCTCGTAGTAAATAAAAAAATAAATTTTAATGAATTAAAAGAAGTAAAAAAATTTCCAATTTTTCGAATGGGTTCTTTCAAAGGTGGTTTTATAAAAAAGCAAATTAATAAACGTATGCTTCCACATAAAAACCTTGCTTTTAGAACCATAGGATATTTAAGTAACAGCGAAATTGGAAATATTGTTGGAATAGAAGGTGCTTACAATGAAGAACTAAGAGGAAAAGAAGGTTTAAGTTTAAGCCAGAAATTATCCGGAGGTATTTGGATGCCGTTAAATGATAAAAATGAAGTCGAACCAAAAGATGGAAATGATGTCATCACAACAATTAATATAGATATTCAAGATATTTCTGAGATTGCACTTTTAAAACAACTGAAAAAACATAAAGCAGACCACGGAACAGTAATTTTAATGGAAGTAGAAACCGGAGAAATTAAAGCCATTGCAAATTTAACAAAAAATAAAAAAACAAATAAATATTATGAAACTTATAATTATGCAATAGGTGAAAGCGTAGAGCCAGGTTCAACTTTTAAATTAGTAAGTTTATTAGTTGCATTGGAAGATGGCTATGTAGATTTAGAAGATTCTATAGAAACAGGAAAAGGCATAATTCATTATTATGGAAAACCTCTGAGAGATTCTAAATATGGTGGTCATGGAAAAATTACAGTTCAAAAGGTTTTTGAAGTTTCTTCGAATGTAGGTATTTCTAAAATAATTACAGAAGCCTACAAAGGAAATGAAAATAAATTTATAGATAAAATCTATAGTATGAATTTGAACGAAAAAACAGGTATAAAAATAAAAGGCGAAAAAAAACCATACATAAAATATCCAAATGACCCTTTATGGTCTGGAATAACTTTACCAATGATGTCCATTGGTTATGAGGTAAAATTAACACCTTTACAAATTTTAAATTTTTATAATACAGTTGCAAATAATGGCATAATGTTAAGACCGAAATTTGTCAAATCTTTGCGTTTTCGTGGTGAAATTATTAAAGAATTTGATACTGAAATAATTAACAAATCTATATGTTCTTATTCAACTATAAAAAAATTAAAGAAAATTCTTTTGGGAGTTGTCGAAAGGGGAACAGCAAAAAATATAAGATCCAATAGTTATAAAATTGCCGGAAAAACCGGAACAACTCAGGTTGCAAATAGAAAATTTGGTTATCATGGTAAAAATAATAAAAAAACTTACAGAGCATCTTTTGCTGGATATTTTCCTGCAGATGATCCAAAATATTCCTGTATTGTTGTTATTCATGAACCTTCTAATTGGAGTTATTATGGAAGTTCTGTTGCTGCTCCGGTTTTTCGTGAAATTGCTGATAAAGTTTTTGACAGAAAAAACAAAAAAAATATAGAAAAAAACAAAAAAAAAAATATTAAAAAAGTTCCTTATTCAAAAATTGGCTATAAAGAAGATTTAGATTTTGTTTTTAATGAATTAGATATTTCAACTAAAATTGAAAATATAAAATCCAATTGGATTTATCCCGCAAATGGAGTGGAAAATATTATTTATTATAACCGTTATATGATGAAAAATAAAGTTCCGAATGTTGTTGGAATGGGAATAAAAGATGCTTTATTTATTTTGGAAAATATCGGTTTCAAGGTTAAAGTAAACGGAAGAGGAAAAATCATAAAACAATCTTTAAAACACGGAAAGAAATTTAAAGAAGGTATGGAAATAGAACTTTTTTTAAAATATAAAAATTAAAAAAAAATTGTATTTTTGGAAAAATTTTTTTTTTAAATATGAAAAAAACAAGAACATTTATAGTTATATTTATGATTTTTTTGTCGTCCATAACTTTTTTAAGTTTTGACGATAATAATGATTTTGAATTGTCAAAAAATTTAGATATTTATTACACTTTAATTAGAGAGTTGAATTTGTTTTACGTTGATGAAATTGATTTTGGTGCTCTTGTTGAAGAAAGTATAAATAAGATGTTGATTTCCTTAGATCCTTACACAAATTATATTCCAGAATCTCGCATAGAAGATTATAAGTTTGTAACAACCGGAGAGTATGGAGGAATAGGAGCGTCAGTTCGTGAAGAAAAAGATGGAATCATAATTACAGAACTTTATAAAAATGCTCCTGCTATGAAATATGGTTTAAAAGCCGGAGATAAAATTTTAGAAATTGATGGAAAATCTACTCAAAAGAATTATAATTATGATATAAGTAAAATGCTAAAAGGGCAAGTCGGTACAGAAGTAGAGCTATTGATTGAAAGACATACTGAGAAAAAAGTTTTTACAAAAAAAATACTAAGAGAAAAAATTGTAATTGATTGTGTTCCATATTACAATATTATTCAAGACAGTGTAGCTTATATAAAATTAACAAATTTTATGGGACCTGCTGCATCTTCTGTTGGTGATGCTTTTAAAAAGTTAAGAGATAGTATAAAGTTGAAAGCATTAATTTTAGATTTGCGAGGAAATCCCGGTGGTTTATTAAATGAAGCTGTAAAAATAGTAAATCTTTTCGTAGAAAAAGGTCAAGAAGTTGTAAGTACAAAAGGTAGAATAAAAAGTTGGAATAAAAAATATTTTACAATGCGAGAGCCTATAGATACAATTATTCCAATAGTTGTTTTGATAAATAATAACTCTGCTTCTGCTTCTGAGATTGTTGCCGGAGCAATGCAAGATTTAGATAGGGCTGTTGTAATGGGAGAAAAAAGTTATGGAAAAGGTCTTGTTCAAAACACAAGAGAACTGACTTATAATTCAATTTTGAAATTAACCATTGCAAAATATTATATTCCAAGTGGCAGGTGCATACAAGCATTGGATTATTCTCATAGAAATGCTGATGGAAGTGTTGGGAAAGTTCCGGATTCTTTAATTTCTGAATTTAAAACTAAAAATGGTCGTTTGGTTTATGATGGTGGAGGAATAGATCCTGACATAAAAATGGAAGAAATGAAAATGGAAGAATTAACTATGGCTTTATTAAATAAAAATATAATTTTTGATTATGCAACAGAATTTAAATCAAAAAATAAGAAAATAAAAGATGCAAAAGATTTTACCATTACAGACGAAGATTATAAAAATTTCATGAATTTTGCCAAATCAAAAAATTTTTCTTACGAGACAGAATTAGATAAATTATTAAAAATGACCATAGATAAATATGATGAAGATATTAAAAAAGAATTATCTATTTTACAAAAAAAAATAGAAATTAAGAAAGAAGAAAACTTTTTAAATTTTAAAGAGCAAATAAAAAAAATAATAGAAAATGAAATTGTTAGTCGTTTTTATTTTCAAAATGGCAGAATAGAAGCGTCTCTTTCTTTTGATAAAGATATTAAAAAATCTTATGAAATATTTAACAATTTAGAAAGTTATAAAAATATCTTATCTGGAAAAAATAAAAATTAAAAAAATAAAAATTTTACATATTATATAAGATATAATATCGTTATTATATTTTATAATTTTAAATTTTTTTTTATGAAAAAAATATTTTTTTTCGGTTTTTTGTTATTTTTTTTCAATTTTTCAAATGCACAAATTTTTTCTTTTAAATTAGGAGCAAAAGTTGGTTTAAGTTCTTCTGATTTAAAAGTGAACGATGCAGTAAATTATACTTCTTGGAAAAACGCAGCATCAGGTGACCCAAAACTTGGTTTTCATTTGGGAGGTTTTGCTCGTCTAACAATATTGGGAATTTATTTGCAACCTGAATTATTATTTACACATACAAAAGGTGATATTATTCAAAATAACAAATCTAATTTACAAAAGTTCAATAAGTTAGATATGCCAATTATATTTGGATATAAAATTTTATTTTTTAGAATTGGAGCTGGACCTGTTGCAAGTTTAATTATAAATAGCAATTCTAATTTAAGCTACGAAGAAAATAAAAAAGATATTGTATGGTCTTATCAAGCAGGAATTGGAATAGATATTTTGAAAAAAATTACATTAGATCTGCGATACGAAGGAGGTTTAAGTAATATTTATGACGGAGTTACAATTGCTGGTAAAAAATATAAATATGATGTGAAAAATAATCAATGGTTATTTAGCATAGGTTTAATTTTTTAATCAAATTGAAAAAATTTTTTCAAAAAAATGACCAAATATTTAAATAAAAAAAAATTTTTTCAAAATTGCTCAAAATTTTAATGTTTTTTTAAAAAATCTTAAATGAAACAAATATTGGAGCTTTTGAAAAACCTCCAATATTTTGAATAAAAAAACACAAAAATTTCAATAATAAATTATGAGTAACCCATTTTCAGACACAGGAGCAAGTAATTTTAAGAAACCATTATTTATAATAATTTCATTAATAATAGCTTTCGTTCTTGGACAAATGGTAGCAAAAAAAGGTATGTTAATAGCTGGTGCTTTAATTGGTTTACCTATAGTTTTTACCATTGTAATTATTATTTTCAAAACTCCTCGTTATGGTTTGGTAATGGTAATTGCGTTATCTTTTTTAGCAATTGGATTGTTGCGTTATGTAAAAGGAATACCTCTGGGATTGAGTATAGATGCTTTATTATTTTTATCTTTATTGGGTATATTTTTTGGTGGTTGGCGAAAGTTAGATTGGTCTCCGACGAAAAACCGTTTAATGTTATTGGCAATTTTATGGATGGGATACACTGTTTTAGAGCTTGGAAATCCAGAAATGAGAAGTGCAATGGCTTGGTTTTATGCTATGCGTGGAGTTGCATTATATATGATTTTAATTATTCCCATAGCATTTATGGTTTTCAATAAAAAAAAACATTTGGATTTATTTTTAAATATGTGGGTGTTTTTTTCTATACTGGGAACTTTAAAAGGAATGATGCAATTGATAATAGGACCAGATTATGCTGAACAAAGATGGTTAGATGCCGGAGCAGAAGTTACTCACATTTTATTTGGAAAATTACGTGTTTTTTCTTTTTACAGTGATGCCGGACAATTTGGTGCTGCACAAGCGCATGCTTGTATAACTTTTGGAATAATTGCATTAACACCAAAAATGACAATAAAAAGACGAATAATTTTTGCCATTGCGTCTTTTTTAGGTCTTATTGGAATGATGATTTCCGGAACAAGAGGAGCAATAGCAGTACCCGGAGCAGGAGTTTTTATTTATTTATTTTTAACAAAAAATTTTAAGATTTTTTTTATGGGAGTAATGGCAGGATTTTTTATGTTTGCTGTGATGAAATATACAACAATTGGACAAGGAATTCCGCAGGTTTCAAGAATGCGAACTGCTTTCGACCCAAATGAACCATCTTTAATGGTAAGAAAAAGAAATCAAGCAAAACTTGCAATTTATTTAAAATCTCGTCCTATGGGAGGAGGAATAGGTTCTGCCGGAAGTTGGGGGCTTCGTTTTAGTCCGAATAGTTTACTTGCACAAACTCCAACAGACAGTTGGTATGTAAAAATTTGGGCAGAAATGGGAATTATTGGTTTGTATTTACATCTTATTATTTTATTTACCATAGTTTTGGAAAGCAGTTATGTAATTTGGGCAAAACTAAAAAACCCTGAAGTAAGACAAATTATGCTTGGATTAATTGCAGGAGTTTTTGGAATTATGGCGGCAAGCTATGGAAACGGTATTTTGGGACAAGTGCCAACCGGAAGTCTTATGTATCTTTCATGGGCTTTTCTTTACATGGCAAAAAATATTGACAAAGAATGTGAAACAACAAATGAAATTAAGAAAATTGAAAATTAAAAAAAAAGATATTTTTGAAAAAGTTTTTTATTAAAAAATATTTTATGTTTCAAATTGAAAATCAAATTATTAGTTTAGATCTTATAGAAAAACATTTTTTTTGTGATTTAAAAAAATGTAGAGGCATTTGCTGTTTAGAAGGAGAATCCGGAGCTCCGCTGGAAGAAAATGAAATAAAAATTTTAGAAAAAATTTTTCCGAAGATAAAAAATTATTTAACCGAAGAAAGTAAAGAAATTATTGAAAAAAAAGGAATTTGGGTGATAGATGAAGACGGAGATAAAGTAACTCCTTTGATAAATAAATTAGAATGTGTTTATACGATTTTTGAAAATGGAATAATAAAATGTGCAATAGAGAAAGCATTTTTAGAAGGAAAAACTGATTTTAAAAAACCTATTTCTTGTTATCTTTATCCATTAAGAATTACAGAATATAAAAATTTTGATGCTGTAAATTATGAAACATGGGATATTTGTAAACATGCAATAAAATTAGGAAAGAAAAAGAATATAAAAGTTTTTCAATTTTTAAAAGAAGCAATAATTTTAAAATATGGAAAAAATTGGTACGACGAACTAAAACTTTTCAATGAAAATTATAAAAAAGAAATTTTAAAATGAAATTGAATAATTTTTTTTTTGAAATTCGTCCAAAATTTCAATATTTTTTAATTTCAAAAAATTAAATTTTTTTCAAAAAACGCCAAAAATTTCAACATTTTTTATGTTGAAATTAAAAAAAATATGGTTCTTCGAACCTTTTTGTGAAATGTAATATTTTTTTTATCAAAAATAAAA
>JAOZVH010000035.1:2347-20535 GCA_029938235.1 Bacteroidales bacterium | reverse complement strand
TAAATTGTATTCTTCCGGTTCCTTTATTTTTAAATTTCTTGCTATTATCATCAAGGTTTTTTAATCTGTTAAAATTTTCTTCATTAAACCCTATACCTGTATCTTCAATAATAATTTTTTCTAATTTTTTGTTTCTGAAAAGTTCTTCTTTTATATCAGAAAAAAATAATTGTATTTTTATTTGTCCATTGTTTTTTTTCCTTTCTAATAAAGAAATAGCTTCTAATGAATTGGTAAAAGCTTCAAAAATTGCTTGTAATTTTTCATTAGATTTTTTTATTTTTTCAATTCTTCCTCGATAAGATATTCCAGTTCCTCTTATGTAATTTCCTTTTTTCATTTGCAATTTATGTTTAAATTTTTATTGCAAAATTAAAATTTTAATAATAAAAATGAAAATTTTTTTAACATTTTTTTAAAAATTAAAATTCGTAAAATTTTGGCGTTTTTTGAAAAAATTTTTTTTAATTATAAAAAATGTTAAAAAATTGGCGTTTTTTTGAAAAAAAAATTTTTTTTAAAATTATAAAAAATGTTGAAAAAATTAGCGTTTTTTTGAAAAAAAATTTTTTTTAAAATTATAAAAAATGTTGAAAAAATTGGCGTTTTTTTGAAAAAAAATTTTTTTTAATTATAAAAAATGTTAAAATTTGGCATTTTTTTTCAAAAATCTAAACTAATCCTAATTTTTTCATAAAAATTTTATTTCTATTTTTTGCACGTTCTAATAATGTTGAATATTTTATTACTTCTGTGTATATTGATCCATGATCATTTCCAAATTTTCCAATTATTCTTTTATAAGGTCTAAAAATAAAGTTTAAACTATGAGCATATTTAAAATCACTATCATTATCTGCAATGTCATCTATATCAATATTTTCACCTATTAAATAAGCATAGTAAGTTTTAAAATTAAATTTTTCTTTTGTTAAATTATTTATTAATGAAGCGTATCTATTTATTTGATTTAAATGTTCTGATACATTTATTTTTGGAGTTTTAAATTCTATAATTATACATTTCTCCTCTTTTGGGAATAATAAAATATCTAATCTACTTTGATTTGCATTTCCAGATTGTTTTAATCTATATTTATCTTCTTCTGGAGTTAAATTTTGTTTTATTATTTTTTCGTTTTCAATTGAAATATTTCCTAAAGATTGCTCTGATACTCCTTTAAAATAAATAAAATCTTCGTTTATTAACCATAAATCACTTTTTTCTGGATCATTCGACGATTGTTGAAATATTAAATTATGTAATAAATTTTCATCAATATTTCTTTTATTTTCCATTTGAAACTTTAATTTTCTATTTAAAATTTTATCAAATAATTCAAGAACAATTTTTCGTCTTGCAATATATTGTGCTAATGCAGTTTTATTTTGTACAGGTATAGATTGAACTAATTCATTTACTTCTTTTTCTAATTTTTTAGAATAATCGTCACCAGATTTTGAAGGTTGTAAATTTTCTATTTTTTCTAATTGTTTTTTTAAATTAGCATCTTGTTTTGCTCTTATTTTTGCATCTATAATATAATAATTTTCTAATATTTTTTCTTCTGTGTCATTAATTTTAATTTTTTCGTGTTTTATAATTTCGTCATTCAAAAGAAAAAGGTTTTTTAATTCCTTAATTTTATTAATTTTTTCATTATTTCGTTTATTTATTTCGTGATACATTTTCAAAATAATTTCATTTGCTTTATCTTCTATATCATTTAATATTATCTCTTCTTTATTAAAAAAAGCATGTTGTTTTTCAAAATCTTTTTTGAAAACACTTTTTTTGGGAATATTTAATATTCCTCCTCTTGTATCCGAAATTTTATTATCTATATAATCTCCAGATATTAAAAAAAGATAATTTTTTTCATCTATATGTTCATCGTGTTTCAATGAATTAAATTTTATTTTTTTTTCAATGGTTTCGCCTTTGCTTGTAAATTTTATAGCATTTTTTATTTTATACTTTTTATTTATTTTGAATGCTTTAATTTGAAAATTTTCTGTATTATTAATTTTTTCAATTTTTCCATCAATTTCAATAACAGAATAATGAACATTAAAATTTTCTGTTTTATCAATTTTTGGGAAATCGCTAAGTTTTATTTCTGTTTCATTATTTAATTTATCATTACAATAAAGTTCTAATTTTATTGTGGGTAAATTTTCTCTGTGCGAACAAAAATATTCTAAATAATGGTCTATTATTTTTTCTTTTAAATCTATTGTGTCTAAATCATTATAAGAATGAATATCTTTATCATCTAATAATTCTCTCATTATTAATTTAGTACTTGAAAATTTAGCATCTACTTTAATATTTTGTTTTTCTAAAATTAAAGCATTTTTAGATAAAAAATTGTTTGACATTGATAAAATAAAATTTCTTTTTTTAAAATTGAAATTATCATATAGATAAATGCTTTCATATTCGACTTCTTTAAAAAATTTAATAAATTGTATTCTTCCGGTTCCTTTATTTTTAAATTTCTTGCTATTATCATCAAGATTTTTTAATCTGTTAAAATTTTCTTCATTAAATCCTATACCTGTATCTTCAATAATAATTTTTTCTAATTTTTTGTTAATAATTTTTTCTATTTTTTTGTTTTCAAAAAATTCTCCTTTTATTATACCAAAAAAAAATAATTGTATTTTTATTTGTCCATTGTTTTTTTTTCCTTCTAATAAAGAAATAGCTTCTAATGAATTGGTAAAAGCTTCAAAAATTGCTTGTAATTTTTCATTAGATTTTTTTATTTTTTCAATTCTTCCTCGATAAGATATTCCAGTTCCTCTTATGTAATTTCCTTTTTTCATTTGCAATTTATGTTTAAATTTTTATTGCAAAATTAAAATTATAATAATAAAAATAAAATTTTTTTTAACATTTTTTTAAAAATTAAAATTCGTAAAATTTTGGCATTTTTTGAAAAAATTTTTTTTAATTATAAAAAATCATTAAAAAATTGTTGTTTTTTGAAAAATTTTTTTTAAAATTATAAAAAATCATTAAAAAATTGTTGTTTTTTTGAAAATTTTTTTTAAAAATTTTCATTTCAAATTTTTATTAAAACGTTAATAATCAATAATTTATAGTGTATGCAACGAAATCATCGTGGACGATGAAGCATTTTATTTTTATTTTTGATAAAAAAAATATTACATTTCACAAAAAGGTTCGATAACCAAAATTTTTTTTTAAATTATAAAAAATCATTAAAAAATGGTCGTTTTTTTGAAAAATTTTTCTTTTTTAATTTAAAAAATTCCTAATTTTTAATTACTCATTAATAGATATTATACCTTTTACTTCTCTAATTTTTAAATTAGTAAAATTTTGGTCTGCTTGAAATCCATTTCCATAAATAATATTATCTTTTCTTGTAATTTTCACAAATTTATCAGAATAAATTAATTCTTTTTCTTGTTCCCAAACAAGATATTCAGTATTTAATTGTTCATTTTTCAAATGATTTTTTGCTATAACATTACTTTCTGCAACAAAAATATGCTTTTTATCGTAATAACGAGCATAATCAGAAACCATAGAAGATTCTAAAATTCCATTTTCGTCAAAAAATTTCACATTTATACCTTTTTCAAATTCAGTATATGTTTTTTTCTCTTGAATATATTTTTCAAGTTTTTTTGCAAATAAAATTACTTTTACTTTTCCGTTATCGGTATAAATAATTTCTATATTTTTTGCCGAAATATCAGGAAAATTTTCTTCATGAGTTAAATTATTAATTTCTTCTATTTTATTTTCACAAGAAAAAATTATAAAAACTAAAATTATAAATATGACCTTTTTCATAAAAATTTAAAAATATTAAAAAAAATGTTGTTTTTGAAAAAAAAATTTTTCATTTGAAAATTATATTTTTTTTTCAAAAACAACATTTTTTTTAATTTAAATTATGATTATGATAGAAATTTTGTATATTTTTTTAATTTCATTTTCTGTGGCGTATGTTTCAATACCGTCAATAGTAAATATAAGTAATTTAAAAAATTTATATGATAAACCTAATGAAAGAAATTCGCATATTAATGCTACACCAACTTTGGGAGGTTTAGCAATTTATGCTGGTGTAATTCTATCTCTAACTTTATTTTGTGAATTGAAAGAATTAAGATTCATAATAGCCTCTATGACTGTTATTTTTTTTACCGGTTTAAAAGATGATATTTTAGTTATTTCGCCTATAAAAAAAACATTAGGACAAATTATTTCCGGAGTAATTTTAATATATTTTACTGACATAGAAATTACAAATCTTCACGGTCTTTTTGGAATTTATGAAATAAATGATTTTTATAGTGTTCTAATAAGTTTATTTTTAATTTTATTATTAATAAATAGTTATAATTTAATTGACGGAATAGATGGTTTATCTTCTGGAGTCGGCATTATAACTTCTTCAACTTTTGCAATATGGTTTTTTTTGAATGGAGAATCTGGATATTCAATGATTGCTTTATCTTTGACTGGAACATTAATAGCATTTTTTCGTTTTAATGTTTTTTCTAAAAAAAAGAAAATTTTTATGGGAGATACTGGTTCTTTATTAGTAGGTCTAATTATTTATATTTTGACAGTAAAATTTAATGAAATTAATATTGACGGTGAACATGGTATTTCTTCTGCTCCAGCTTTATCTTTTGCAATTTTAATAATACCATTAATTGACACTTTAAGAATTTTTCTTATAAGAGCAATCAATAAAAAATCACCTTTTAAACCAGATAAAAATCATATTCATCATAATTTGTTGGATTTTGGATTTTCACATTTACAAGTAACAACTATTATTTTATTTTGTAATTTGATTTTTATTATTTTGGCTTTTTATTCTAGTATTTATTTAAAAAATTTAGGAACATCAATTTTATTTTTTATTTTTATAATATCTGGATTTTTATTGTCTTTTTTACCAAAATATATGAAAAATAAAAAAAATTTATGATTTTAATAAAAAAGTTCATATTTTTAATAAAAAAATGGCAATTTTGAAAAATTTTTTTTTATTAAAAATAAAAAAAATGAAATTAAAAAAAAATAGAATAGAATTTTTAAATTCCCCAATAGATGTTTTGACTATGCAAGAAACTCTTGAAATTATAGAAAATGCTATTTCTTCGAGAGAATTAATTCATCATGTTGTTGTAAATGTCGCAAAAATTGTAAATATGCAAAAAGATGAAGAATTGAGAAATTCTGTAATTAGCGGCGATATTATCAATGCTGACGGACAAGGTGTAGTTTGGGGAGCAAAATTTTTAAAAAAAAAATTACCTGAAAGAGTTGCTGGAATAGATTTAATGCAAAATCTAGTGAAATTAGCTCACAATAAAAATTATAAAATATTTTTTCTCGGAGCAAAAGAAGAAATAGTATCTAAAGTTGTAAAAATTTACAAAGAGAAATATTCTGCAAATATAATTGCAGGTTATCGTAATGGATATTTCACAGAAAAAGAAGAAAAAAATATAGTAAATGATATTATAAAAAGCAAAGCAGATATTTTATTTGTTGCAATTTCATCACCGAAAAAAGAAAATTTTTTAAATAAATATAAAAATGTTTTAAGGATTCCATTTATAATGGGTGTTGGAGGTTCTTTTGATGTCGTATCAGGAAAAGTAAAACGTGCTCCTCGCTTTATGCAAAGAACTGGTTTTGAGTGGTTTTATAGGTTTTTACAAGAACCAAGAAGAATGTGGAAAAGAAATTTACATGCAAATTCAAAATTTTTATTTTTAATTTTAAAAGAAAAATTCAAGAAAAAAAATTAATTTTATTGTTTTATAACCCACGATTAATTAAATCGTGGGAATTTTTTATTTGCGTTTCTTATTTTTTGTGTTTGATTTTTGTTTTGCCATTTCTTCTAAACGCTTTTGAAATTTAGATTTTTTTACTGGTTTCTTTTTATTTGCTTCCAATTGTTTTAAAATTTTTCCTTCATCTACATAACGTTTTATTATTAACATTTGAAAAAATGTTACGATGTTTGATAAAAAATAATAATAACTTAATCCGGCAGCATAACCATTAAAGAAGAATAACATCATTACCGGCATTAAATACATCATATTTTTCATGCCCGGCATTTGTGAATTGTCAGTTTGTCCGCTGTTCATTTTGGTTGTTAATACCAAAGAAACTGCCATTAATAAAGTAAATAAACTTACATGGTCTCCATAAAATGGAATTTCAAAAGGAAGACTAAAAATTGAATCATAAGAAGATAAATCATCTGCCCAAAGAAAACTCTCCTGTCGTAATTCTATGGAAGCAGGAAAAAAACGAAACATTGCAAATAAAATAGGCATCTGCAAAAGCATAGGCAGACAACCACCCATAGGATTTACTCCGGCTTTACGATATAAATTCATCGTTGCTTGCTGTCTTTCCATAGTTTTATTCTTAGAAATCTTTTTATTGATTTTATCAATTTCTGGTTTTAAAACTTTCATCTTTGCTGTGGAAAGATAAGATTTATAAGTAAATGGAAATAAAATTAACTTTATAAAAATAGTTAAAATAAAAATTATTAAACCATAATTACTAATAAAACTTTCAAGAAAATTGAAAATTGGAATAATAAAATATTCGTTCATCCAGCCAAAAATTCCCCAACCAAGCGGAATTAAACTCTCAAGACCTAAATTAAAATTTTCTAAAGTTGACAGATGATTTGGAAGAAAATAAAATTTCATATCCATATTTTGATTTTTCTCATCTGGAAAATATGGGAAATTTAATTTCGTTGTAAAATATTTTAAATGTTCTTCAGAATTTTCTAACTTATTATGTTTTAAAAATCCACTGCTAAAATAATTATCTGCAACAAGAACAGAAGAAAAAAATTGTTGTTTAAAAGCAACCCATTTTAATTTGGTATTTACTCTTTCTTCTTCTGTATCACTTGTTTCGCTAAGATAATCTACTTCATCTTGAAAATGTTTGTAATAAATAGTTGTTTGGTTATTTTCCCATTCTTTACCTTTTTCTTGATGTGGCGAAAAAATATTCCAGTTTAATGTTAAATTGGTAATATTTTTTGCAATAAGATTATCCATATTAATTATGTTCATTTTGAAATCCAAAACGTAACTATTTGGTTTTAATGAATAAAGATATTCTATATAAGAATTTTCATTCGCATACAAACGCATAGAAATACTTTTTTCATCATACTCTGCATTTATTATTTTTTTATCCGAATTGCATTTAAAATGCAATTTATCAGTAGAAATATTCTTATTTTCAGAGAAAAAATCTAAGCCAAAAATAGTAGAATCACCATCAAATAAAATCAAAGGCGATGATTTATAAGTATGATAATTTTTCAATTCTACAGAATAAACTTTTCCTCCGACATTAGAAATTTTTATTTTTAATAGATTATTTTCTATAATAAAAAAATCTTTTTCTCCATTAACAGCAGATGCAAAACTTCCAAATTCCTTTTTTAGAAGGGTATCATTTAATTTTCTAAGATTTTCTTTTTCTAAAGAATTAGCATTTTGCTTTAGTTTTGCTAATTTTTCTACATCTTGTGATTTCTTGTATTCTAATTTTTCTATAGAATCTCTTTTTCTTTTTAATTCTTGAATTTGCTCTTCTGTTGGTCTTGTAAAAATACTATAAGCGATTAATATCGCACCTATCAAAACAATCCCAATAATTTGATTTTTGTCCATATTTTATTTTTTATAAATTGCAAAATTAAAATAAAAAAAATTTTTTAATAAAAAATTGCGATTTTTTTAAAAATTTATTTTTTTTGCATAAAAAATATAAATATATATGAAAATTTTAGAAGGGAAAACTGCAATAATAACTGGTGCTTCAAGAGGAATAGGAAAAGCAATTGCTTTAAAATTTGCTAAAAATGCTTGTAATATTGCTTTTACAGATATTATTTCTGATGAAAATTCGAAAAATTTAGAAGACGAATTAAATGATTTAGGCGTAAAAGCGAAATTTTATGTATCTGACGCAAGTAATTTGAAAAATACAGAAAAAACAGTAAAAGAAATTTTAAAAGATTTTTCTACCATAGATATACTTGTAAATAACGCAGGAATTACAAGAGACACACTTTTGATGCGTATGAGCGAAGAACAATGGGATTCTGTTATAAATGTTAATTTAAAATCGGTATTTAATTTAACAAAATCTGTACAACGTACAATGTTGAAAAAGCGTTGTGGTTCTATTATAAATCTTTCTTCTGTTGTTGGAGTTCAAGGAAATGCTGGACAATCAAATTATTCGGCTTCTAAGGCTGGAATTATAGGTTTTACAAAATCTATTGCGAAAGAAATTGCTTCGAGAAATATTCGTTCTAATGCCATTGCTCCGGGTTTTATTATTACAGAAATGACTGGAAAATTATCTGATAAAGTTAAAAAAGAATGGGCAGAAACTATTCCTTTAAAAAGAGGAGGTACATCAGACGAAGTAGCAAAAGTAGCTTTATTTTTAGCTTCAGATTTATCGTCTTATGTTAATGGACAAGTAATTAATGTTTGTGGTGGAATGACAACTTAAAAAAAAACACAAAAATTGACGTTTTTTTTTAAAAAATTTTTTTTCAAAAAAAACGTCAAAATTTTAATGAATTATTAAATTTTAAAATTTAATAAAAACCAATTTGTAAACCAATTTTCAAAACTGGTAACTCAGGAATTTCAAAATCTGTTTGAGAATTAAATAAATCTGACATACGATAAGAGGCAGATAAAATGTATCTATTAAGTCCCATTCGCACACGTAAACCATATTCTAAATTTTCTACATAATTTAAATTTTTTTCTGTAGAAATAATTGTTTCACAATTATTTTCTGATTTTCCTTTAATTGTTTTTTTATATTCATATTTATACCAATGATTAAAACCAAATATCCAACTTCCATAATACCCAATATCTAAAAAATTCCCAACAAAATTTCCCCTTCTACCAATGTTAATCCTAAAAAAACCTTCTGCACTTAACGAATGTGTTTTATATTTTTCTTTGTCGTATTCCTTATTAAAAATATTAGGAATTATTTTTTTATGATTTTGTTTAATATCATATTTAAAAAAATGATAACTTCCGTCTAAACCAATTGCAAAAATATTAGATAAACGCTTTTTGTAACGATAACCAATTGCTACTCCATGAGAAAAACCATAGCGAACTTCTGCACCTTTTTCCTCTTCCACAGGAACACTAAAATTTAAATCAAGATAAAAATGTTGAAAATTACTTCTGTTTTTTCCCCACTTATCAATAATGGTATCACTTTTTACGTCCTCTTCCAGAACGATATCCTGAGCATTTAAAGCTAAATTTATTAAAAATAAACTTAAAATTATTAAAAAATTTTTTTTCATTTTGTAAAATTTAAAATTTTAATTCCTTAGTGTATTTTTTATAATGAATTCTTACGGTTTTATTTTTTCCCAGTTCTTTAATTGGAATTGCAAAAGCATCTTTTTTATAAACTCTAATAACTTTGTAATTATCCAAATAAGATTTTTCATTTTCCACATGAAAATACAAATAATATTTTAAAGAAATTGTATTTGATAATTTATCAAAATTATCAAAATCTGAAAATAATCTTATTTCAATTAAGCCTTTATAATCTGGTTTAAAATAATTATTCTTTATAATTACAAATAAAGTATCATTTTCAATTTTTGTGTCGAAGGTTTCTTCAAATTTATTATTATTTTTTTCAAAAAAATAACTTGCCTGTGGAACTCCATAACCATGGGCATAATCGTAATAAGGATATAATTCGCCAGATTTTTCAACTTCTTTCATTAGATCCATAACTTTAAGTTTAGGATTTTTTTGTAAAACACAAGAGGCAAAACCTGCAACAAGTGGACTTGAAAAAGATGTGCCTTGTGTACTTACAAGTTTACTTTTTCCAGCAGCAATTACATGTCCATAAGCTGATACATTAGGTTTTCTTCTTTTATCCGCTGTCGGACCATAAGAACTAAAACTTGTGTGCCTATCTGTCCAAGGGCTTGTACCACCTATAGAAAGAATACTATCTGCATCTGCAGGAGTTCCCATAAATTTCCATTTTCCAGAGCCATCATTTCCCATCGCATTTACAACAAGAATTCCTTTTCTTGCTGCTAAGTTCGCTGCTTTAACAACAAGACTTTTCGTTCCATTCATATCTTCAGGAAAATATCTGTCATTCGTATAACCAAGAGAACTATTTATAATTTGAGCACCGTTTTTATCTGCCCATTCAACAGCTGCAAGCCAGTTTTCTTCTTCAGAAAAAGGTTCAGAATTTATTTCAGTACGTGCAAGTAAAAATTCTGATTCTGTTGCAAGCCCCATTTTTTGACCCTTAATAATTCCTGCTATACAAGACATTACCATCGTTCCGTGTGCATTAAAACCATAAACATTTTCTTCTTTTTTCGGAAAATTATAAGTTTTAATGATACGATTATTTTTTCTTATGTGTTCAAAAGCTGGACTGGTATCAACAGATGGAAAACCACCGTCAAAAATTGCAATTCTAACTCCTTTACCGTTAATTTTATGCTTGTCAAATAAATCGCCTCCCATTCGAAGAGTTTGTGCTTTCAATAATTCCTCTTGATTTTCTTTCAAATTTGTGCCATAATCTTTGTAAGAAGTCAGATGAGTTCTTAGAGAAATTCTTTGAACAGATTTTACAAAATCCATTTTTTTTAATTTACTAATCTGTTCGGAATTTGTCCATACAGCAACAGCATTAAACCATCGAGTTTCAGAAATTACCTCATCAACAATTTCAGAAACAGATTTTACATAAGATTTTTTTAATGGAAAATCTGTAATGTGATTTAGCGGAAAATCGTTAATAATTCTTCTTTCAATTGCCTTTTTATCGAAATATTCGTAAGGATTGAATTGAACATCTTTTTTATCTGTAAAAAAAATCCAATATTTCTCTTGCGAGAAAATATTAAAATTTATACACAAAAAAAGAAATAAAATAATTGTTTTTTTTATCATTTTAAAAAATTTTTTGCAATTTAAAATTATTAAAAAAAAAATCGTTTTTTTGTAAAAAAAAATTTTTTTATGAAAATATTGGTAACAGGTGGAATTGGTTATATAGGTTCGCACACCGTTGTTGAACTGCAAAATAAAGGTTTTGAAGTTATTATCATTGATAATCTTTCGAATTCAAAAATAGAAATTCTTGATTCTATAGAAAAAATTACAAAAATAAAACCAGCATTTGAAAAATTAGATTTGTGTAAAAAAGAAAAATTAGATGAATTTTTTAAAAAACACAAAAATATTGATGGAATTATTCATTTTGCTGCCTACAAAGCCGTGGGAGAATCAGTAGAAAATCCTTTGAAATATTATCAAAATAATTTAGTTTCTTTGATGAATATTTTGGAAAATATGAAAAAATATAAAATTAAAAATTTTGTTTTTTCTTCTTCTTGCACTGTTTATGGACAGCCAGAAAAACTTCCGGTAACAGAAAAATCGGAAATTCAAAAAGCAAATTCTCCATACGGAAATACAAAACAAATTTCTGAGGAAATTATATCTGATTTTGTGCATTCAAATGAAGAATTAAAATCCATTGCGCTAAGATATTTTAATCCAATAGGAGCACATAAAAGTGCTTTGATAGGCGAATTACCAATAGGAGTTCCCAATAATTTAATTCCTTTTTTAACACAAACAGCAATTGGAATACGAAAAGAATTAAAAGTTTTTGGAAATGATTATGATACTACAGATGGTTCTGCAATTCGTGATTATATTCATGTTGTTGATCTTGCAAAGGCTCATATTGTTGCTTTAAAAAGAATGTTTGAAAATAAAAATGAAAAAAATTTCGAATATTTTAATATTGGGACAGGAAAAGGAAATTCCGTTTTGGAAGTTTTAGAAGCTTTTGAAGAAGTTACAAAAGTTAAAGTAAATTACAAAATTGTGGAAAGGCGAGAGGGTGATATAGAAAAAATTTTTGCTGACACATCTTTTGCAAATAAAGTCTTAAAATGGAAAACCAAATTATCTTTAAAAGATGCTTTATTACATTCGTGGAATTGGGAAAAAAATATTCTAAATTTATTTTAAAAAAAAATTCCAATTCTTAAGAATTGGAATTTTTTTTTTTACAAAAATAGCAATTAATTTCTATTTTTTTGTATCGCTTTCTGGTTCTTTTTTATCCACTTTTATCGGACCAGAACCTGTTTTATTATCTACTTTTATCGGACCAGAACCTGATTTTTTATTATCTAATTTTATTGCACCAGATGAATTATTTTCTTCCTTTGGAAGATTTGGTATAGCAGACGGATCCGGAGCATTTAAAATTTGTTCTTCTATTATAGATTTTCCATGATTTTCATCATCACGAGGAATAACAATACTTGCCGAAACAGTTAATGCAAGTAAAGCAATTGCCAGATACCAAGTTGTTTTTTCTAAAAAATCTGTTGTTTGACGAACTCCCATAACTTGGTTGGAAGATGAGAAATTGGACGCAAGTCCACCACCTTTTGAATTTTGAACCAAAACTATCAAAATCAAAAGAATACAAACTATAACTATTAAACCTATTATTAAATGATACATTTTTTTTTTTTAACTTAAATTTTTTGCAAATAAAATATTTTTTTTATTAAATTTCAAAAAAAAAACGTTTTTTTTGAAAAAAATTTTTTTTAAATATAAAAAATCAAAAAATGAGATTTTTAATTATACAAACGGCTTTCATTGGAGATGTTATTTTGGCAACTTCTTTGATAGAAACATTGCAAAAATTTTATCCAAATTCAAAACTTGATTTTCTTCTGAGAAAAGGAAATGAAAATTTATTAGAAAATCATCCTTATGTAAAAGAAATAATTATTTGGGATAAGAATAAAAATAAATATAAAAACTTATTTAAAATTTTAGAAAAAATCCGCAAAAAAAAATACCATTATTTAATTAATTGTCAGCGTTTTACGTCTTCTGGTTTTCTGACAATTTTTTCTCAATCTCGTTTTAAAATTGGTTTCGATAAAAATCCTTTTTCTCGATTTTTTACAGACATTTTTAAACACAAAATAGGAAATAAAAAACATGAAATAGAAAGAAATCACGAACTAATAAGTTTTTTTACTGATAAAAAAGCTAATAAACCAAAATTATATCCAACAAAAGAGCAATTCGAAAAAATAAAAATTTATCAAAAAAAAGATTATATTTGTATTTTTCCTACTTCAGTTTGGTTTACCAAACAAATGCCAAAAGAAAATTTTTTAAAAATAATTAAATATTTTAAAGATTTCAATATTTTTTTGATAGGTTCTAAAAATGATTTTAAATATTGTGAAAGAGTAAAAAACGAAAGTAATAATGAAAATGTTAAAAATTTATCTGGCAAATTACAAATATTAGAAACCGCTGCTTTGATGAAAGAAGCAAAAATGAATTATGTAAATGATTCTGCTCCTTTGCATTTGGCAAGTGCAATGAATGCAAATGTTACAGCATTTTTCTGTTCTACTGTTCCTGATTTTGGTTTTACGCCTTTATCAGATAATTCTAAAATTTTACAAACAGAGGAAAATTTAAAATGTCGTCCTTGTGGTTTACACGGTTATAAAAAATGTAAAAAAAAACATTTTAAATGTGGATATTTAATAAATATTAAATTTTAAAAAATTGACGTTTTTTTATAATTTTGTGTTAAAAAAAAATTAAAAATATGGATAAAAATTTTAAATAATTGATTTTACAAGTATATGATTATTATTAATAATAATTTATTTTTTCATCATTTTCATTTCTATTTTCTATATAGAATTTTGGTATATAATCAAGTTTCACTAATATATTAAGATAATCAGCAATTGATAGTTCAAAACCTTTTACATTAATTACTCCGATTTTCGCTAAACCATTTGAAATTTCTTCAAAATATTTATCTTGATAATCACCTTCTATCATGGCATTTTCTGCCCAATTTACTAATTCATCTACATCGATTTTTTTATTTAAAAAATCTAATATTTTATTTGCTAAATATCTGTTTTTAATTTTCATTTTAAAAAATATAATATGAAGTTAATCCAAAGATTAAAAATAAAAATACAGTTAAAATAATATGTCCTCTATCGATTGGGAATTTTTCGTGTATTTCTAATAAATTACCCAGTCTATCATATATTTTTTGTGAAAAAAATATTGTTTTTTCATTTCTATCAACAGTTTTTTCATAATGTGCAGATTTTTTACTACCGTCTCTTGCTTCTACAATTTTGATATAAATACGTCCCATATTTTCTAGTTCTCTCCATTTTTTATATTCTTTTTCATTTTGTTTTCTTTTTTTATTCATAAAAAATTTTAATTTTTAATTAAAAAAAAATGTTATTATAAGATTTTTAAAGAATTTAAAAAATCAATTTTCAATTTAAATTTTTTACATTTTCTTTTCATAAAATATAAGAAATATAAATCTAAAATTTCATCATTTGTCAAAAAATATTTTTAAGATTTAAAAATATTGTTAAATCTGCTTATTTTCTATTGATAATAATAAATTATTCATTCTATAATATTTTTATAAATTCTTTATGCAAATTAAAATTTTTTTATTTATAAAAAAAACGGATTTTGTAAAAAAATATTATTTTTATTTTAATTATTTAAAATAATTAGAAATTTCGCATTTTTTGAAAAAATATTTTTTTTTAAATTTAAAAAAAAATCATAAAAAATTGATGTTTTTTTTGAAAAAAATTTTTTTTTTAATTTTAAAAAAATCATAAAAAATTGAAGTTTTTTTTTGAAAAAAAATTTTTTTTTTAATTTTAAAAAAATTATTAAAAAATTGACGTTTTTTTGAAAAAAAATTTTTTTAATTATAAAAAATTGACGTTTTTTGAAAAATTTTTTTTTAATTATAAAAAATCATTAAAAATTGACGTTTTTTGAAATTTTTTTTTTAAATTATAAAAAATCATTAAAAATTGACGTTTTTTGAAAAAAAAATTTATATATAAATCAATTTTTTTGTTAAATTGTATTTTAAAAAAATAAAAATAAAAATAAAAATAAAAAATTATGGATTATACGTATTCTATTCCTCAAAGTTATTATGACTTTTTAAAAAACATTAGCAATAGAAAAAAAATAGAATTAATTAATTGGCTTTCAAATTCTATGCTTGAAAATAAGAAAGAAAATCCTGATGATTTTTTCGATTGTTTTGGAGCATTTATCTCAGATAAAACTGCTGAGAAACAAGTTGAAGAAATAAGAAATTCACGTAATTTTTCTATAAAAAATATATAGTATGAAAAATTATTTAATGGACACCGATATATGTATTTATTTTATTAATGGTAAATACGATTTAAGGAGAAAATTAAAAAAAATTGAAAAAAAACGATTATTTATATCAGAAATAACAGTTGCCGAATTAAAATTCGGAGCAGAAAATTCTAAAAATGTAGAGCAAAACAAAAAAATAATCGAAAAATTTATTAATTCAATCTCAACTATTCCTATAAAAAAATGTATAAATACTTATGCAAATAAAAAGCAAGGCTTCGAAAAAAAGGTACACCAATTGATGATTTTGATTTGTTAATTGCAGCTACAGCGATTGTTAGAAAAATGGTACTTTTAACAAGAAATGAAAAACATTTTAAACGAATAAAATCATTAGAATACGAAAACTGGATAGATAATTAAAAAATAAAATTTTTAATTATTATTATGTATTTTGCAATTTTTTTCAAAAAAAAATAAAATTTTGGAAATTTTTTAATCATAAAAAAACGACATAAAAATTTTTTTATGATTTTTTTTGTAATTTTGTGTTTAAAAAAAATTGAAAATATGGATAAAAATTTTAAAGAATTGATTTCGCAAGTCAATGAAATAATCAAGAAATATGAAAATATTTCTAAACAATCAGGAGAGAATTTTAATATTTTTAAAGTTATTAGAAAAGAAAGAAAAGAATTTGTACATACTTTTATTTTATCAGATTTATTAAATCCAAAAGGTTCACATGGACAAGGCAGTACTTTCTTAGAAATATTTTTAAAACAATTAAATATTTCGCTTGATATTGATAGTGTACAAGTTAAAGCTGAAAAATATATTGGAGAAATAAATAATGAATATACAGAAGGAGGACGAATAGATATTTTTATAGCAGATGCAAAAAAAAATTGTATTGTTATAGAAAATAAAATTGATGGAAAAGACCAACATAATCAGTTATTAAGATATTATAATTACTGTAAATATAATGTTTTATATTTGACTTTAGATGGTCGTGAACCAGAAAAAATAAGTTACGGAAACTTAAAATTAAATGAAGATTTTCATTTAATTTCTTATAAAACACATATTATTGAATGGCTTGAAAAGTGTAAAGAAAAAGTAAATGAATTAGTTTCTTTAAGAGAAGCAATCACACAATATATGAATTTAGTTAAAATTCTAACATATCAAACAAAAAGTAACGAAATGGAAAAAGATATTAGAGATGCTATTGTAAAGACTTCAGATAATTTAAAATCTGCAATAAAAATTAGCAATAATCTTAATAATGCTAAAGTCAGGATACATCATTTATTTTGGAAAAATTTGAAAAATATTTTTGAAAATAGAAATTATTATTTTGAACAAATAAAAAGAGGACATAATAAAACAGGATGCTTTTTTACTTTGATAAAAAATTTTCATAACAATAAAATAGATAAAAAATGCCCTAATAATTATTTTGGATTAAAATATGATATTTTTCAAAAAGAAAAAGAAAATCTTTATTTTTTAATAGAAATAGATAAGAATAATATTTATTATGGGTTTTCTATAAAAGAAAATAATCATCCTGTTTGTGATCAAAATAAATATGAAAAATATCGTAAAATTATAAAAGAAATAGATAAAGAATATTTGCATGAAAATCAATGGTGGTTAGGCAGACGAAAAACTGAAACTCTATTGGATTTTAAAAATTTTAATCCAGAAGTGATTAAATTAGCAGATGATACAGGTTTAAACGAAGTTGTTAAAGAAATAGTAGATACTTGTATTAAAGATATTGAGGAATTTAAAGCAAAATGTAATTTATAATTTTTTTATTTAAGTTCACCTTAAACGAATTATGCGTCATCGTACACGATGATTTTTTCATATTAAAAATTATAATTCATTTTGGACGATTACGCATATTAAAAAAAATAATTTTTTTTAATTTATTAAAATGTTAAAATTTTGGCATTTTTTTGAAAAAATTTTTTTTAATTTTGAAAATAAAAAACATTAAAATTTTGGACGAATTTGAAAAAAAATTTTTTTTATTTTGAAATTTAAAAATATTAAAATTTTGGACGTTTTTTGAAAAAAATTTTTTTTATTTTAAAATTAAAAAATGTTAAAATTCTAGGCGTTTTTTTGAAAAAATTTTTTTTTAATTTGAATTTAAAAAACCTTTATGCGTCAAGCGTCCACGCTTGACCTGTTGTTATCTATTCCATGCTTGAATATGCAATATTTATAAGTCAAGCCCTTTATGCGTCAAGCGTCCACGCTTGACCTGTTGTTATCTATTCTATGCTTGAATATGCAATATTTATAAGTCAAGCGTGGACGCTTGACGCATATATGTTTGTACAGGTGGAAAAAATTTTAAGGTATTTTCACCGCACAAGCGCAATTACAGAAAAGCTAAAAAGCAATAAAAAGAAAAATAAAATATTTTGTTTTTTCATTTGACATTTATTCTAATAACGTTCTACACGACAATTAGGATGTTCTTTTTTAAACTTCTCAATTTCATTATCCTCATCAGATACTTCAATATCAAATATTATTTGACTTAAAAAATTTTTGTCTTGAACAATTATTTCAGTTTTTCTTATCCTAAGAAATTCTAAATTGTGGAGTTCTTTTAAAGGTCTTAAATCAAAAATTTTTGTCTCAGAAATATCTAATATTCGTAATTTTTTAAACTTACTTAAGGTTTCTAAATTAGTAATTTTTGTATTTGCAATGTGTAATGCCACTAAATTATGTAAACTACTTAATGGCTCTAAATCAGTGATTTGTGTATTTGCAATGTGTAATGCCACTAAATTATGTAAACTACTTAATGGCTCTAAA
>JAOZVH010000035.1:0-2247 GCA_029938235.1 Bacteroidales bacterium | reverse complement strand
TCAGTGATTTTTGTATTTGAGATGTGTAATGCCACTAAATTATGTAAACTGCTTAATAACTCTAAACCAGTAATTTTTTTAGAATAAACATTCAAATATTGTAAAGTACGAAGATTTTCAATACCTTCTAATGTTTGTAATTCACCGTTCAAATTCAACATTTTTAATTTTTTAAAATGCTTTAGAAATTTTAAATCTTTCACATTATCTAAATCAGAAATATGTAATTCTTCTAAATTTGTAAGAGTAGAAAAAGTTTCAATATCTTTGTAAGAACAACTTAGTTTCTTTAAATTTTCTACATAACGTAATGGTGTGATGTTTTGAATATATTGAGGATATTCAAATTTTTCTAATTTTTTTAAGTTTTTAACAAAATCTATATTTTGAATACTTGTATTTGATATAAATAATTCTTTTAAATTCGTTAAATGAGCAATTGGACTTGCATCTTTAAATTTTGTATCTCTTAAATCTAAAGATTTTAATTTCGGTAAATTTTGAAATGGAGTCATATCTTTAATATTTACTTTTCTTAAAGAAATTTCTTCTAAATTCTTTAAAGCTGAAGTACTTTGTAAATCAAAATCAAAATATACCGTTTTAAAAGGATTATGATAACGTCTTTTATCTTTTTCAACTTTACTTCCTTCAAAATGAAAATGTTTTAAGTTTTTTAAATTAGACAAAGGTTGAAAACTATAGACAGAATCACAGTGTATAGATAAGCTTTCTAAGTTCGTTAACTGGCAAATATCTTTGAATTGTTGTGCTGAAATATTATTAGAAAAATGTATTTCTTTTAATTTTTTGAGCTTATGAAAAAAAGTAGAATCTTTGATGAAACAATAATTTATCGTACTTTCAGGAGGAGAATAATGCCAAGCATTATATGATATATTTAGCCCTGAATACAATCTTAGTTTTTCCAGATTAGATAAATTTTTGATTACATCTATATTCATTACATCTGTATTTTTTAAATAACATTCTCTTAAACTCTTTAAATTTTCCATTCCTTTTAAACTCCGAAGTCCTCTAAAAGTATCTGCACAACAGTACCAATGAGCATCTAATACTTCTAAATTTACCAAATTAGTCAAAGGTTCTAAACTTGTTATTTTTGTAGACTGTAATTTTAATTCTTTGAGACTTTTTAAATTTTCTATCCCTGTTAAAGATTTAATCTCTGTATCCCAAATTGATATTTTCTGTAATTTTTTTAAAGTCTCTAAACCTTTTAAATCTTTCAAACTATCACAACTTGATATTTCTAAACTATCTAGTTTTTTTAAGCCTCTTAACCCTTTTAAACTCTTGATATTTACATTAAATAGGGATATATATGTTATTTTTTTGAGCTTTTCTATACCTTTTAAACTCTTAATATTAGAATTATAAATAAATAGTTCTTTTATGTTTTTATGTTTTTGAATAAAATTTAAATCATCTTTTGTAGTAGAATATAAAACTAAAAGCTCTAATCGTTTGTAATTATTTAATATATTCAAATTAGAAATATTATCTCCACTAAAACTTAAAAATTTTAATTGAGACCAATCTCTAATAGATGATAAAGAAGTAATTTTTGTATTATCAAGACTTAATCTAATAATTTTTCTTAAATCTTTAATAGGTCTTAAAGTTCTGATATTGGTATTAGATAAATATAAATATTTTAGATTCTTTTGATAACGTATTGGTTTTAAATTTTTAACTTGAGTGTGAAATAAAGCTAAAAACTCTAACTTTTTTAATCTACGAATAGGTTTTAAATTTTCTATATTTGTATAAGCAATATTTAAGTTTTTTAAGGCTTTTAACTTAGAAATAGGTTTTAAATCATTCACAAGAGTCTTATATAAACCTAATTTTTCTAATTCTTTTAAACCTTTAATAGGGTTTAAATCAGAAATATAGGTATTAGCACAATCTAATATTTTTAAATGAAAAAAATAACGTATTGGCTCTAAGCTATAAATATTTGTCTTCTTACTCTCTTCTCCTGAAATAGTTAAACTATCTAAATTTAATATTTGTTTAACTTCTTCAATACTTGGTTTATGCTCAATATTAATATGTCGTTTAAATTCAGCTTTCCATACTTCTGTTAAGTTATTCCACCATATCTGTTTTTCTTCATCTGTTTTTAGAATTTCATGTTGTGCAAAACTTGAAAAACTAAAAAGCAATAAAAAGAAAAATAAAATGTTTTGTTTTTTCATATAAAATTATTTTATACAAATA
>JAOZVH010000034.1:11634-20541 GCA_029938235.1 Bacteroidales bacterium | reverse complement strand
AATTTTTTTCAAAAAAATGCCAATTTTTTACGAATTTAAAATATTATAAAAAAAACTTTTTCAAAAAAATGCCAATTTTTTACGAATTTAAAATATTATAAAAAAAACTTTTTTCTTGAAATTATTAAAATTTTGGACGTTTTTTGAAAAAAAAATTTTTTAATTAAAATTTTAAATTATTATGAATTATTAATTATTAGATTATTTATTTTCGCTGTTTTTCTGTATTTTGATGGTGAAATTTTATTTTTATTTTTAAAAAGACGTGAAAAATAACTTGGATATTCAAAACCAAGAATATATGAAATCTCAGAAACCGTTTTATCAGAAGTAGTTAATAATATTTTTGCTTCCTCCAATACATGCTCGTGAATTAAATATAATGCTGTTTTAGAAGTATTATTTTTTATAATATCACTCAAATATTTCGGTGTAACATTTAATTTTTCAGCAAAAAAATATACAGAAGGTTGTCTTTCAGAATATATTGTTTCGTCATAGTAAGTTTTCAAAAGATGTATAAAATCTTTTGTAAGTTTATTATAAATTGTACGTCTTGTGTTGAATTGTCTTGTATAAAATCTTTCTATTATATTTAATAATGTAGTTATGTAAGAAAGCAAATTGTTTATTGAAAATTCATCTTTTTTATTATTTAGCTCATTTTGGGCTTCTTTTATTAAAAAATTCACTATTTTTTCTTCTTCGCCAGTTAAAAATAAAGCTTCATTTGTTTCATAAGAAAAAAAACTACATTTTTTTATAATTCTTGCAAAAGAGGGATAACTTTTAAAAATATCTGGATCTATAAATATATGTGCTCCGTCCCAAGGTTCACTTGAACTCCAAGATAAAACTTGTCCGGGTTCTATAAAATACATAATTCCCTTTTCACTGTCATATATTGTTTTTCCATATTCGATAAATCCTTTAAAATTTTTTTTTATACCTATTTTATAAAAACCAAATTTTATAGAATCAAAATTGTTGGCACAAGCATTTGAATATGTGCGTATGTCAATCAATGGATGTTTTGAATCGCCAAAACCAAGAAAATGATTGAATTTGTTTATATTTCGAAAATTTTTCATAATATTTTTATATTTTAAATTAAAAAAATTTTTTCAAAAAATGCGTTTTTTTTATAATTTTAAAATCATTGAAAAAACAAATCAAAATTTTTCGAAATTATTAATTACTTATATAAATCATTTTGTATTTTTTAAGCTAAACAAGGTAAAGTAAAAGTAAACTTACTTCCTTTTTTTATTTCACTTTCTAGGAAAATTTCACCTTTATTAATTTCTATAAATTCTTTACAAATAATTAAACCAAGTCCAGCACCTTCCTCTCTATTATTCCCAATTTTATGATATTGTGTATCTATTTTAAATAAATTTTTTATATCTATTTTATTAATTCCAATGCCATAATCTTCAATTGAAATTTTTAAAAAATTTTCAATTTTTTTTACAAAAATATTAATTTCCTTATTTTCAAAACTAAATTTAATTGCATTAGATATTAAATTTTTCAAAATAATAGAAAGCATATTTTCGTCTGCAAAAACAAAAATATTTTTATCAATATTTACATTAATTTTTAAAGATTTTTGTAAAATAATCTTCTCAAAAATTTCTAAATTAGATGATAAAATTTTATGAAAATTTACATTTTTTGGAAAAAAAGAAATTTTATTTTTCTGAGAACGGGACCAAGTTACTATATTTTCAAATAAACGTTTTAAACGAATGGATGATAAAGTTAATTCTTCCATTTTTTCTTCTATCTTATACCTATCTAATTTCTTATAATAAAAAGATAAAAATTCTGTATTAGAAAATAGTTTTGAAACTGGCTCGCTTAAATCATTAATAATTATAGAAAAAATTTTATCTTTTGTAGCATTAATTTTTTTCAAATGTAATTCGTTTGCTCTCAATAATTTCTCTGTTTTTTTCCTCTCTTCTATTTCTTTTTGTAAACTATTATTTAAAACTCTCAAAGTAATATGAGTTTTAACTCTGGCAAGCAATTCTATTGTATTGAACGGCTTACAAACATAATCAACTGCTCCCAATTCAAGACCAGTCACAACACTGTCAATATCTGTTTCGGCAGTTAAAAAAATAATAGGAATATCTTTTTTTGATTTCTCTAATTTTAACCTTCTACAAACCTCAAAACCATTCATTCGCGGCATAACAATGTCCAATAAAATTATATCGAAATCCTTTTCCAAAGCTAAATCTAAGGCTTCTTTTCCATTTTTTGCTTCCTCTACTTTGTAATTTTCACTCAACAATACACTTTTTAAAGTTTGTATATTTAAAGGTAAATCATCTGCAATTAATATATTAAAATCATTATTATTTAAATTTTTCATAAATTTGAAATTTTATAATTTTGCAAACTTAATAAAAAAAAATTTTATGAAAAAAATTATTTTCTTTTATTTACTAATATTTTTTAAAATTTCTTCCGGACAAAGTACTCAATTTTTTTTAGAGAAAGCTGAAAAAAATTACAAAGAAAAAAATTATTATAATGCTTTTGTATTTTATGAAAAAGTTATTATGAAAAAAAAAGATGATCTAAAGATAATTTATAGATATGCAGAGGTTTGTCGTATGTGTGGCTTTCTTGAAAAAGCAAAAAAAAATTACGAAAAACTTATAAATACCAATATAAATTTATTTCCTGATGCAGTTTTTTGGATGGCAGAAATTCAAAAAAACGAAGGATTTTATTGGAAAGCACAAAAAAATTATAAAATTTTTTATGAGAAAAATATTTATCGTAAAAGTGATAAATTAATAAAGGCTGAACACGAAATAATCGCTTGTTATGATGCAATAATTCTAAAAAATGAATCCAGAAGGAATAAAGACAAAATTAAAATAGAAGTTCTTGAAAATATTAATTCGCCTTACTCTGATTTATCACCTCGGATTATAAATAATAATGTTTTATTTATTACTTCTGTGTATGCAAAAAAAATTGGTGACAGTACAATTATGAAATCTAATATTTTAAAATCGAAAAAAAATAATAAAATTTGGAAAACACCAGAAATATTTGCAAATTATCTTAACGAAGAAAATTTTTTAATTGGAAATATAAGTTTTGCTAATGATGAAAAAACATTTTTCTTTAATAAATGTCCAATTTTAATAAATAAAAATTTTTCTTATTGTGAAATTTATAAAGCTTCCTACGAAAATGATTCTTTGATAAATATCAAAAAACTTCCTCATACAATTAATGAAAAAAATTCAAATAATATACAGGCATCTTTTTCTGAAATTAATGGTGAAAAATATTTATTTTTTGTTTCTGATAGAAAAGGTGGTTTTGGAAAATATGATATTTGGGTTTCAAAAATAGTTGATGATAATTTTTCTACAGCAGAAAATCTCGGTGGAATTATAAATTCTCCGGAAGATGAATTAACTCCATTTTTTCATCAAAAAAACAAAAATTTATATTTTAGTTCTCGTTGGCATAAAAATCTTGGTGGTTTTGATATTTTCAAGACAAAAGGAAATTTTAATTCATGGAGTGAGCCGGAAAATTTAAATTTTCCAATTAATTCAAATAATGATGATTTATACTTTTTTTTGGACGGAAAAGAAGAATTTGCATATTTTTCTTCTAACCGTGTAGAAAAAATTAGCGACCAGGTTTGTTGTAATGATATTTATTTTTATGAAAATATTAAAAAGGAAAATGATATTTTTGAAGAAGAAAATAATGAAATTATAATTTCAAATGTTGATAATGATGTAAATAAAGAAAATTACGAAAATAATAATGAAAAAAAAATCAATAGAAACATTGGAAAATTAAAAAGTTTGCTTCCAATTACTTTATTTTTTGACAATGACCGACCAGACCCAAATACAAAAAAAACAAAAACGAATTTTAATTATAAAACCACTTATTTAGAATATATTAAATTACAAGATATTTTTAAAAAAAAATATTCTGAGAATAGTATTGTAAAAATAAAAGAAATTGAAGAAAAAGAGATAAATTATTTTTTTGAAGAAAACATCAAAAATGGTTATAAAAATTTATTGATTTTCACAAAATCTTTGCAGTTTTTATTGAAAAAAAATAAAAGAATTCAATTGGAATTGAAAGCCTATGCAAGTCCATTAAATAACAGAAGATATAATAAAAAATTATCTAAAAGACGTATTCACAGTTTAATTAATTTTTTTAATGAATATGAAAATGGATATTTTAAAAAATATTTAGAAGAAAAATCGCTCATTTTAAAAGAAGTTGCAATGGGTGAAGATTTTGCAAAAAAAAATATTAGTGACAGTAGAGAAGATAAAAAACAGTCAGTTTTTAGTCCGGAAGCATCTTTTGAAAGACGAATAGAAATTATTTCTATTTCTCTAAAATAAAAAAATAAAAAAATTTGGAATATTTTTTGTTTTTACTTTTATTTGTAAAAATTTTTACAAAATGAGATATTTTATAAGTTTATTATTATTTATAATTCTAATATTTAGTTTTCTTCAAACGAAAGAAGAAACTGTCATAATTATTGACGAAAATCATATTGTTAATATAGATTTATGGAAAGAAGATGGCGGCGAAATTACAAAAAAAATAGATAAATATTTTAAAAAATTAAAAAGAGCTCGTTTTAACGGCAATATTTTAGTTGCTCATAAGGGTAAAATTATTTATGAAAATTATTATGGATATTCTGATTTGAAAAAAAAAGACACTTTAAATCTTAATTCGGTTTTTCAACTTGCTTCTGTTTCTAAGCAATTTACTGCCATGGCAATTATGATTTTGAAAGAAAGAAAATTATTAAATTATAGTGATACTGTACAAAAATTCTTTCCGAGATTTCCTTATAAAAATATAACCATTAGACAACTTTTAACACATAGGTCTGGTTTGGGTAATTATCTTTATTTTTGCTCAAAATATGAAAAAAAGATTTCTGATATTGATAATAAAAAATTAATTGAATTAATGATAGATAAAAAACCGCCAATTTATTACAGACCGAATTTAAAATATGATTATAATAATACAGGTTATGCTATACTTGCGAGTATAGTTGAAAAAGTTAGTGCTATTTATTTTAAAGATTTTATACAAAAAAATATTTTTGACATTTTAAATATGGAGCATTCTTATCTTTATGAAGAAAGCAAAATGGAAGAAATTGCACAAATTACAAAAGGTCATCATCCAAGTTATGGACATGCTAAGCCTTTAATTTATGATAGAGTTCTTGGAGATAAAGGAATTTTTTCTACCATAGAAGATATGTTTAAATGGGATAGAGCATTGTATTCTAATATTTTAGTAAAACAAGAAACAATAGAAGAAGCATTTAAGCCAGCAAAAATAAAATATAGAAGAGAAAGAAAATATGGCTTTGGATTTAGAATAAAAGAATATAATGATAGTTTAAAAATTGCTTATCACGGTGGATGGTGGAGAGGTTACACGTCTTTATTTATGCATATTCCAGAGACAGAAAGTTCAATTGTAATACTTGCAAACCGTGTAAATAGATCTTTCTTTTCTAATTATCACGAATTATTAGAAATATTAACTGATGGAAGTTATACAAAAAAAAATAAACGAAGAAAAAAATATAAAAGAAAACATAGAAGAAAGAAAATATAGATAAAAATTTTTAGTACATAACAAAAATTTCAACCTGTAGAAACAAAAAAAATACCTGTTTTTTGATTTTTTTTTTTAATTATAAAATTCGTAAAAAATTGACGTTTTTTTGAAAAAATTTTGGCTCTTCGAACCTTTTTGTGATGTGAGTTTTTTACAAAAAAAATTGTGAAAAATTTATGTTTTTTTTCAAAATAATTTTTTTAAATTTTCATTAAAATTTCATTAAAATGTTAAAAATCAATGTTTTATAGGACAATGCAACGAAATCATCGTGGACGCTTGAATCATAATTTTATAGATAAAAATTTTTAGTACATAACAAAAATTTCAACCTGTAGAAACAAAAAAAATACCTGTTTTTTGATTTTTTTTTTAAATTATAAAATTCGTAAAAAATTGACGTTTTTTTGAAAAAATTTTTTTTATAAATTCATAAGATTTCTGCGTTTTTTGGGAAATTTTTTTCAATAAATTTTTTCAAAATACAGAACCAAAAAAATTGGCATTTTTTTGAAAAAGTTTAAGTTTGTACAGCTTGATTTTTTTTTTTTAATAAAGAAAAGCAAATAATTATTAAAAAAAAGAATGTATTTCATAAAACACATTCTTTCTAAAAATTTTTTGTATAGGAAATTTACAATTTTCCTCCCTTTCGGTTTATATAAAATTGTATTATTTTTTCATTTTGATTTCCTAATTTATCTTTTGCAATTACTCTAACACTATATTTTCTTTCTTTGGTAAGAAATTTATTTTTGGAAATATTATCAGATGAAGAATAATCTTTCATTTTACCACCGTTTATAGAATAAAGTATTTTTTCTGTACCGCAATATCTATCTGTTGCTCCAATATACATTTTTGTATAAGGTGGATAAACTGCTAAACCATCTTTTTCTCCTATGGGTAAAATACTCATATTCAAATAAATAACAGGTGCAGTATTATCAACAACTACTTCGCTTGTTTTAAATTCTTCTTCATTATTTACATTATCAATAGTTCTAAATGAGATTTTATGAAAACCATCTTCAGGCAAAACAAATTTACTATATTTTTTATAATTTCCTCCATCTATAGAATACTCTACTCTTTTTACACCAGATTCATAATCCACTGCAAATAATTTTACGAAAGTTGTTTTGTTTATAAATAAAGTATCCCTATTAAAAAATTGCGGTCTTCCATAAGTGATTCCTGTAACTGGAGATAAATTATCTAAGAAAACAACTAACTTTTTATTTTCTGTTTTGTTAGTAACTTTATCTACGGCAACGTAATTTATTACTTGTAAACCTATTTTATTTATAAAATGAAATGGAACAGAATAATCACTACTTGGTTTTACTCCTATTCCATATTGAATTATCAAACTTCCAGATTTACTATCTTGCGAAAATAATTTAGTTTTACTTCTTGGCGAAACATATAAATACTTATCAGTATGTTGGTCACCAACTATTAAATGGTTTACTTCCGGAACAGTACTATCTAAATAAAAAGAATATTTACCCTTACTTTTATTTGCATCTTTCCATTCGTCAGTGTCTCTCTCATCATTATTAACATTATCAACAGAATAAAATTTAAAAGTATGTTCGCCATCTTTTAAGTTTTTTAATGAAATTGGTTTTCCTTTATATATATGATGTTTGCCATCATCGAAATAATATTTTATTACTTTAACTCCGGAAAGATTATCATTTGCAGAAAGTGTAATAATTGCTTTTGGTGAAATAATATCATTCATAATAGGACCATCCATTGCCATAGCTGTTTTTGGTGGATTTAAATCAACAGTAAATTCCTTAGTGTGAATTTCTTCAGAATTACCAACATTATCAGAGGCATAATATTTGAAAATATGAGATTTTTCAATATTCATATCAATGGTGTCTTTATAAATTTCATAAGGTACATTATTGTTAGAAAAATGAACATTTTCTAAACCAGAAGTAGCATCTTTAGATTTCAATTTTATTTTTAAATTTTTACCATAATAAGTGATTCCACCTTTCTTATATTTTTTATCATTATCAATGATAAATTTAGAACTCGTTTTTGGTGCCATACCATCAGCATAAACTTCAAAAATAATGTCTTCTACTGGTATTATTGCTTTTCTTGTTATTTTATCAACTTTCGAAGGAGTTCTTATTGTATTATAACCTTCTGTATCAAAATACATAGGATTAATATAATCCTTAGAATCTTCGCTGTCAAGCAAATGAGATGGCGCACCTTCTTCCGGAGAAGTTGCTATCCTAAGATAAATTGGAAGAGATTTATTGATATAATATCTTTTTTTTTTATCAATAAAAGTACGTTTTTTATGTTCTTTTTTATTTTGAGCAAAACTAATATTTACAAATAATAAAAAACAGAAAAAAATTAATATTCTTATCATAATCCTTTAAATTTTTTTATTTTCTTTTATTCAAAAGTAATATTTTTTTTTAAAACAAAAATTTAATAATTTTTCTTTAAATATTTTATGAATTGTAAAAAGAACAAGTTTTACAAAAATCAGAAACACAAGAATTACAAATATTTTTTTTATTTCCTTTTTTAGAGAATTTTTTATATAATTTATAGAAAAAATAAGAAAAAGATACGAAAACTATAAAAATACTTATAATTTCTTGAAACATAATATTAATTTTTTTTGAAAATATTAAAAAAATAGCAATTTTTCAATTTTTTTTAATTTTAAATTAATCCAAGTTCTAACAATGCTTCCTCAGACATTAAATCTTTATGCCAAGGCGGGTCAAAAACTAAATTTACTATTAATTTTTTTACTCGCTTTATGGCTTTTACTTTATTTTCTATTTCCGAAACAATGAAATCAGCCATGGGACAAGCAGGAGCAGTTAAAGTCATTTTTATTTCGACATTGTCGTAATTATCAACTTCAATCTCATAAATTAAACCTAAATCGTAAATATTTACAGGAATTTCTGGATCATATATACTTTTTAAAACATCAACTATTTCTGTTTCTAATTGTAAATATTTTTTTAACATTATTTTTTTTAATTAAAAATTTGCACAAATATAAAAATTATTTTTTAATTCGAAATTCATAAAAATTTTACCATTTTTTGAAAAAATTTTTTTTCAAATTTGCTATTTTTTTTGAAAATTAAAATATTTTTAAAATATTATTTTTTAATTCTAAATTCATAAAAATTTTACCATTTTTTGAAAAAATTTTTTTTCAAATTTGCTATT